>NZ_BCBG01000098.1:0-36444 GCF_001320485.1 Pseudomonas sp. NBRC 111130 | reverse complement strand
GCACTGGCAGCACCCGGACTTCTACGGCTACTTCCCGTCCAACGGCACCCTGTCGTCGGTGCTCGGCGATTTCCTCAGCACCGGCCTCGGCGTGCTCGGCCTGTCGTGGCAGTCCAGCCCGGCGCTGAGCGAGCTCGAAGAAACCACCCTCGACTGGCTGCGTCAGTTGCTCGGCCTGTCGGCCCAGTGGAGCGGGGTGATCCAGGACACTGCGTCCACCAGTACCCTGGTGGCGCTGATCAGCGCCCGGGAGCGTGCCACCGACTACGCGCTGGTCCGCGGCGGCCTGCAGGCCGAGGCCAAGCCATTGATCGTGTATGTCAGTGCCCATGCTCACAGCTCGGTGGACAAGGCTGCACTGCTGGCCGGCTTCGGCCGCGCCAACATCCGCCTGATCGCGACCGACGAGAAATTCGCCATGCGCCCACAGGCGCTGCAGGCTGCCATCGAGCAAGACCTGGCCGCTGGCAACCAGCCCTGTGCGGTGGTCGCCACTACCGGCACCACCACCACCACCGCCCTCGACCCGCTGCGCCCGATCGGCGAAATCGCCCAGGCCAACGGGCTGTGGCTGCATGTCGACTCGGCCATGGCCGGTTCGGCGATGATCCTCCCGGAATGCCGCTGGATGTGGGATGGCATCGAGCTGGCCGACTCCGTAGTGGTCAACGCGCACAAATGGCTGGGCGTGGCATTCGATTGCTCGATCTACTACGTGCGTGATCCTCAGCACCTGATCCGGGTGATGAGCACCAACCCGAGCTACTTGCAGTCGGCGGTGGATGGCGAGGTGAAGAACCTGCGTGACTGGGGGATCCCGCTGGGCCGTCGCTTCCGTGCCTTGAAACTGTGGTTCATGTTGCGCAGCGAAGGCGTGGAGGCCTTGCAGCAGCGCTTGCGCCGTGACCTTGAGAATGCCCGCTGGCTGGCGGAGCAGGTTGCAGCGGCGGCGGAGTGGGAAGTGCTGGCACCGGTGCAACTGCAGACCTTGTGCATTCGCCATCGGCCGGCGGGGCTGGAAGGGGAGGCGCTGGATACCCATACCAGGGCGTGGGCTGAGCGGCTGAACGCGTCCGGGGTGGCGTATGTGACGCCGGCGACGCTGGAAGGGCGGTGGATGGTGCGGGTTTCGGTGGGGGCACTGCCGACCGAGCGGGAGCATGTCGAGAAGCTTTGGCGTCACCTGCAAGAGGTGGTTGAAGGCTGAAATCCTGGGACCGCTTTGCGGTCCTTTCGCGACACAAGGCCGCTCCTACAGGGATTCGCGATTGCCTTGCAGGAGCGGCCTTGTGTCGCGAAAGGGCCGCAAAGCGGCCCCCTGCAATCTCTCAGTGGCTCACCGCCTGAAAGCTACCCTTGCGGCTGGCCTCGAAAGCTTCTTTCCCCATCGGCTTGGCAAGCGGATTGCCCAGGTCTTCCATCGCCAGACGGTGAGTCTCCGGCGCAATGTAGGCCGCCAGTGCACACACGCAGGTAATGAAGAAGGCCAGGCCACCGATCACCAGCGGGATGTTGTCCGAACCCGGTGGCGCCACCAGGGCGAACAGGGCTGGCAACATGGCGGTGAGCATGGTGCCGATGTTCTGCGCGATGGCCATGGCCGAAACGCGGTAGCGGGTGTGGAACAGCTCCGGGTAGAAGCTTGGGAACACCGCGTTGTAGCCCTGGTAGACCATGCCCCACATCACGATCGAGGTGGCAAAGGCCAGTGGCACGTTCTGGATGCTGATCGCATACAGGTAGACGAAGGCCAGCAGGCCAGAGCCCAGGCAGCCGGCGATCATGGTCGGGCGGCGGCCGATCTTGTCGGACAGGTTGCCCACGAACGGGATCACCAGCACCGCGACGATGTTGCCCACCACCGGGATCCACAGGTACACGCTTTTGTCGAAGCCGATGCCGTAGGCCGGCTGCACCGCATAGGCGGCGCCGAAGATGGTGGCAACCACCGGGATCACGTTCATCAGCGCCATGAACATCACCAGCACCATGTGTTTCCAGCTGTGCCGGAAGGCTTCGCTGATCGGCGATTTGGCGACCTTGTCCTGCTTCTCTTCCTTCACGAACGCCGGGGTTTCGTGCACTTCCCGGCGGATGATGAAGCCCGCGATCAGGACGACGGCGCTCAACAGGAACGGAATACGCCAGCCCCAGTCGTTGAAGGCCTCACTCGGCATGAAGTAGGCCAGCGGCAGGAACACCGCCGCCGCCAATACCTGGCCGGCCTGCACGCCCTGCAAGGTGAAGCTGGCGTAGTAGCCGCGTCGGCCGAACGGAGCGTGCTCCATGATCATCGAGCTGGCTCCGGAGATTTCCCCGGCCACGGCAAAGCCCTGGACCAGGCGCAGCAGCACCAGCAAGGCCGGGGCCAGCAGGCCGATGTCGTGGTAGGTCGGCAGCAGGCCGACGGCCATGGTCGACAGGCCCATCAGGAACATGCACAGCAGCAGCACGTTCTTGCGCCCGCGGGTGTCACCCCAGTGACCGAGCACGAACGCACCGACAGGGCGTGCCAGGTAACCCACACCGTAGGTGGCCAACGAGGCGATGATGGCCATTTTCGGGTCGGTGTTGGGGAAGAAGATCTGCGGGAAGATCAGCGCCGCTGCCTGGGCATAGATGAAGAAATCGTAGTATTCGAGTGCCGAGCCAATCCATCCACTGGCGGTCGCTTTCTTGGCTTGAGAGCTTGAGTGAGCCATCGTTGTCTCCGTTGTTCTTGTAGGTCGCCGCACGGCTGGCGTCGCCCAGGGGCGGCCAGAGGGGTGCGATCACTTTTCGGGAGTAGGGCGGTTATAGCGCGATTGACCGCAGGCGGTGTCTGCAGAGGGAATACGAACGAGCAGGTGCGGATCGCAAGGCGATGGAGGTGTGCATAGGTCGGTACCCGGTTTATTGAACTTATTATGTTGTGACGTTGGGCTTGTCTGCGCAGGTTCTGCCAGACGACCCTCAGGGCAGAAGAGGGCGGTCGGTGGGCCTGCGTCTGGGTCCATGTTTGCTTAGGGTCGGCAGTGAATCAATTCGCCAAAATCGGTTTTGTGCGGTAATCGAACGCAAAACTAACCATTTCGTACAAACAGATTGCCCGCCCGACTTTACCTGCGAATAATCAACAGTGCCAGAAACCCCAACGGGTTCTCGGCTCGTCGTCCGTCCAATAACAAGGAACTCCCTCATGCAGCGTTCGATAGCCACCGTGTCCTTGAGCGGCACCCTGCCGGAAAAGCTCGAAGCCATCGCCGCCGCCGGTTTCGACGGCGTCGAGATCTTCGAGAACGACCTGTTGTACTACGCCGGCAGCCCGCGCGAAGTCCGGCAGATGTGCGCTGACCTCGGCATTGCCATCACCCTGTTCCAGCCATTTCGCGACTTCGAAGGCTGCCGCCGCGACCGCCTGCAGAAGAACATCGACCGCGCTGAGCGCAAGTTCGACCTGATGCAGGAGCTGGGCACCGACCTGGTGCTGGTGTGCAGCAACGTCCAGGCCGATGCCCTTGGCGATGAACAGATCCTGGTGGACGACCTGCGCCTGCTCGCCGAGCACGCCGGCAAGCGCGGCCTGCGGATCGGCTACGAAGCCCTGGCCTGGGGCCGCCACGTCAATACCTACCAGCAAGTGTGGAACCTGGTGCGCCAGGCCGACCACCCGGCGCTGGGGGTGATCCTCGACAGCTTCCACACGCTGTCGCTCAAAGGTGACCCGGCGGCGATCCGCGACATCCCGGGCGACAAGATCTTCTTCGTGCAGATGGCCGATGCGCCGATCCTGAACATGGACGTGCTGGAGTGGAGCCGCCACTTCCGCAACTTCCCGGGCCAGGGTGAAATGGACCTGGCCGGCTTCCTCGCGCCGATCCTGGCCACCGGCTACCGCGGCCCGCTGTCGCTGGAAATCTTCAACGATGGCTTCCGTGCAGCACCGCCACGGCAGAATGCCGCCGACGGCCTGCGCTCGCTGCTGTACCTCGAAGAACAGACCCGCCTGCGCCTGGAACAGCAAGGCACCACCCTTGAGCCGGGCGTGCTGTTCACCCCGCCGGCTGCCAGCGCCTACGACGGGGTGGAGTTCCTCGAGTTTGCCGTCGACGAAGCCGTCGGCGCGCGGCTGGGCAGTTGGCTCAAGCGCCTGGGCTTTGCCGAAGCCGGCAAGCACCGCAGCAAGGAGGTGCGCCTGCTGCGCCAGAACGACATCAACATCGTGCTCAACGCCGAGCCGTACTCGTTTGGCCACAACTTCTTCGAGGCCCACGGCCCGTCGCTGTGCGCCACCGCCCTGCGGGTGAAGGATGAGCACGCCGCGCTGCAACGCGCTACCGACTTCCGCGGCCAGCCATTCCGTGGCCTGGTCGGCCCCAACGAATGCGAAGTGCCAGCCGTGCGTGCGCCGGACGGCAGCCTGATCTACCTGGTGGAGCAGGGCAAGGAAGGGCCGTCGCTATACGACACCGACTTCCGCCTGGACCCGGCCGCCACTGTCACTGGCGGTTTGCAGCGCATCGACCACATGGCCCTGGCGCTGCCGGCCGAGTCGCTGGACAGCTGGGTGCTGTTCTACAAGAGCCTGTTCGACTTTGCTGCCGACGACGAAGTGGTGCTGCCCGACCCGTATGGCCTGGTCAAGAGCCGCGCCTTGCGCAGCCAGTGCGGCAGCCTGCGTTTGCCGCTGAACATCTCGGAGAACCGCAACACCGCCATCGCCCATGCGCTGTCCAGTTACCGCGGTTCGGGTGTGCACCACATCGCCTTCGACTGCGCGGACATCTTCGCCGAAGTGGCACGGGCCAAGGAGTCGGGGGTGCCGTTGCTGGAAATCCCGTTGAACTACTACGACGACCTCGCGGCGCGGTTCGATTTCAACGACGAGTTCCTCAGCGAACTGGCGTACTACAACGTTCTGTACGACCGTGATGCCCAGGGCGGCGAGCTGTTCCACGTGTATACCGAGCCGTTCGAGGAGCGATTCTTCTTCGAGATCATCCAGCGCAAGGGGGGCTATGCCGGGTATGGCGCGGCGAACGTCGCGGTGCGCCTGGCGGCGATGGCCAAGCGGCGTAGCGGGGCGGCGCGCAAGCCGGTGTTGTGATCATCGGTTGAGAGCTTGCCTGATCCCCATCCTGTGGAGCGGGCTTGCCCGCGAATGTGGCAGCGGCTTCAGCTACGAACACCGGCGCAGCCGGTGTCATGCACCGCGTTGGATTCTTCGCGGCTAAAGCCGCTCCCACAGGGTATGCGGACCGCTTGCGAACTCAGTTCTCTTTGCGAAAGCGCAGCCACATGGCTGGGTGATGACCCCCAGGGACAGTGAAGGCTTCAGAAATAACCTCAAAAATCTATACAAAATACTACTCTTGTATGGAAATCCCTCCCGGTGCACCGCCCGTGGTACTCAAACCATGCCCATCGTCCAGTGCCGGCCATCGACCGGCAAGTACTGCGTGACACGTGGGTATGCGCAAGCCGTTGCCGAGCAAGGTATGTCCCGCCTGTGGCCTGCCGTTCAGCTGGCGCAAGCGTTGGGCGCGATGCTGGGACCAGGTGCGCTACTGTTCCGAACGCTGCCGCCGATCAGCGAAACGGCAGCCCGGCCGCGCCTGCCAGCGCCCATGAGCCCGAGCCGCCGGACGGTGCTCGGTCTCATGGGCGCTGCAAGCCTCGCTATGTCTGATGGGCGAACGCTTTGCGCGCCAATTCAGCGCCGCAACAGTCGACTGACAACCAGCGCGAGCCCTGCTGCCACAGCCAGCGCTGTCAGCGGCTTCTCCCTTACAAATGTGGAAACGTTATCCAGTGCATCGCCATAGCTCTTGGTGAGCTGACCCGATGCCTGGCGCGCATTTCCCTCCGCTTCCAGGGCCGGATCTTCCAGCCACTTGCCGGCTGCGCTCTGCGCCTTGCCGGCGACCTTTTCTGCAACACCTTCGATCTGTTCACGTTTCATTGATCAAACCTTCCTGTGAATGACATTGGGCTTATCGCACAGGGTTAGGGGGCAGCGACTGTGGCTTAGTTCCAACGACGCAACGGCGGGTTGGAGAACCTCATGCTTGCCGCTCAACAGTACGTGCGCATGGATGCCATCGACAAGGTATTGCATACCCCAGAGGCCACACACCTGCTACCTGCGAGCCTTCGACCAACAGCCCGCTTCCCTGCATCCCCCCACTCACGGATAATCCCTCTCCAATTCCAATAATCACCCCCGTGAGCCCCCATGACCGACCCCGTAGCCCCCCTCAGCCCGCCTGAACCCTCGGCTACGCGCCAACCGCGCAAGAACAACCCCGAGAAAACCCGCGAGGACATCCTCCAGGCCGCCATCAACGAGTTCGTCCAGCAGGGCCTGGCCGGCGCGCGCGTGGACGCCATCGCCGAGCGCACGGCCACTTCCAAGCGCATGATCTACTACTACTTCGGCAGCAAGGAGCAGCTGTACGTCGAGTGCCTGGTCAAGCTGTACGGCGACATCCGCAAGACCGAGCAGAGCCTGGACCTGGAGTCGCTGCCGGCCGAGCAGGCGATTCGCCGGCTGTCCGAGTTCACCTTCGACCACCACGACCGTAACGTCGATTTCGTGCGCATGGTCTGCACCGAGAACATCCATTACGGCGAGTACGTCAAGAAGTCCCCGGCCATTCGCGAAATGAGCAGCCTGGTGCTGCAGGCATTGGGCAGCACCCTGGCGCGTGGCGTGAAAGAGGGCGTGTTCCGCGAAGGCATCGAGGTCATCGACCTGCACATGCTGATGAGTTCGTTCTGCTTCTACCGGGTGTCCAACCGCCACACCTTCGGTGACATCTTCCAGATCGACCTGGCCGACGAGCAGGTCAAGCAACGCCACCGGCAGATGATCTGCGACGTGGTGCTCAGCTACATCCGCGCCTGAATCCGCTCACTCGCCCAGCCGTTGCTCGCGTGACGGCGGGTAGCCGAAGTAGGCGGCGTAGCATTTGCTGAAGTGCGATACCGAGACGAAGCCGCAGGCCACTGCCACCTCCATCACCGACAGGTCGGAGTACTGCAGCAGGCGGCGGCTCTTGGTGATGCGCAGTTCCATGTAATAGCGCCGCGGCGAGGTGCCGAGCTGGGCCTGGAACAGGCGGTCGATCTGCCGACGCGAGCGACCGCTGTAGGCGGCCAGCTGGTCCAGGCTCAGGGTCTCCTCGAGGTTGTTCTCCATGAGCTCGACAATGGTGCGCAGGTGCAAGCTCATCGACTTCTTCGCCCCAGGGCCGACCTGGCGGTAGCGGGCGCCGGAGAACGACAGGATTTCTTCCACCCCTTCGGCCAAGCCGTCGCCGTACAGGCGGCGCACCAGGCCAAGCATCAGCTCCATGGCGCCGTTGGGGCTGGCGGCGCTGAGGCGGTCGCGGTCGAGGGTGAAACTGGCTGGGGTGATGCGGGTTTGCGGGCTGCGCTCGGACAGGCTGGCGCGCTGTTCGGGGTGGATGCTGCAACCGTAATCATCGAGCACACCAGCGCGGCCGAGGAACCAGGCGCCATTCCACAGCCCGCCCAGGGCCATGCCGTGGGCGGCGCATTCTTCCAGCAGGCGGTCCAGTTCGGGGTATTTCAGCGGCGTGCGCAGGCCGCCGCAGACGATCAGCAGGTCGAGTGCCTTGAGGTCGCTGGCGGACAATTCGCTGGCCACCAGTTCCAGGCCCAGGTCGCTGAGCACCCGGTCACCCTTGAGTGACAGCGGGGTGAAGCGAAAGCTGTCGGCACGCAGCAGGTTGGCGGTGACCAGCACGTCCATGGCCACGGTGAAGCTGGCCATCGAAAAGTGCTCGAGCAGGATGAAGTCGACGCGATAAGGGGCCTCGGGGCTACCGGCGCTGGCCTTGAGCCGCAGCATGTTGCTGGTGCTGGTCTTCTTGCTGAACTGACGTGGGGTGGGCACTCTGGACTCCGCTTCCTGGCTGGCCAGCAGAGTGTGGCGGCAGCGTGCGGGAAAGACAATCGCCGGCGCGCGCGTGTCGTGGTGCAGGTCGTGTTGAGGCAAGTGGACTATGCTGGCACCTCTGTTCTGGAGAACTTCGATGAAATACGCCATTGCGTTACTGTTCGGTCTGCTGCCGTTGCTGGCCCATGCCCTGGAGCCAGGCGAGCGGTTGGCACCCTGGACGCTGCTTGACCAGTACGATCAGCCTTACAGCCTGAAAACCGACACTCACATACTGCTGGTGGCCCGCGACATGGAGGGTGCCAAGCTGGTCAAGGCCGCTTTGGCCGACGCGCCCAAGGGCTACCTGGAGGCGCGCGATGCGGTGTTCGTCGCCGATATTCACCGCATGCCGGCGCTGATCAGCAAGCTGTTCGCCATTCCGGCGATGCGTGATTACAGCTACCGGGTGTTGCTCGACCGCGAAGGCCGTATTGCCAGTCGCTATCCGGGGCAGGCGGGGCAGGTTTCATGGCTGCGCTTGAAGGATGGGGTGCTGGTGAGCGAGCAGGCCTTTGCCGATGCCGTGGCGCTCAAGGCGGCCCTGGACGGGGTGCCGGGACTGGGCGTTCGCAGCAAATCCGACTGAACCCTCAGCGCTGGCAGCAACCCAACCCAGTACATGCCAACGGGAGAGTGCTCATGGAAATCGGAACGATCTGGATCATTGTCGCGGCCTTGGTCATCCTGCTCGAGATCTTTGCCATCTGGCACATCATCGGCAGCGATCGGCGCGCAGAGCGCAAGATGCTGTGGGTTGTGTTCGTGGTCTATGCACCGTTCCCGGGGCTGCTGTTCTGGGCCTGGCGTGGGCCGCGGGCAGTGAAGGGCAGGGCGGTGCTGGAGGAGAAATGACGGCGGCGGTATCAGGCGCACGGCGCCTGATACCGATGGCGTCAGTCGGGCGTGATGCCGATTTTGATGGCCGGGTCCAGGCCGCTGACCATCAGGCTGCCGGCGAAGCTGACCGTGTCCTCTACCTCCAGTGCCTTGAACGCGTCACGGATGCGGGTACGAATCGCCTTGCTGGCTTCTTTGCGCTTTTCGTCAGGCGTACCCGGTGACAGGACAACCTCACCGTGCAGCGTCGTTTCGACTTTGCCGGAGGTCTTCCAGCCCATCTCTTCGCGCAGGTGGGTTCGCGCTATTGCGGCGTCACCTTCATGATCATTGTTCACCGGGCTGATGGTGTAGGCGAGTTGGAACGCATAGGGCTTGCTCATGGCTTTTCCTGCGCGGCGATAAAGAAATCTCCTACAACAGCTTGACCTCTACCTAACTCGAGCCCACAGACTCAGACGCTCATTCATACGAAGGAGCGTCCCATGACCCGCGCATTTCAATTGTCCAACCCGCAAGGCCTGTACGACCCCAGCGCCAATGCCTATTCCCACGTCGCCGAGGTCGCCAGCGGCAGCCGCCTGCTGTTTATCGCCGGGCAGGGCGGGGAGGATGCCGATGGCCAGCTTTCGCCCGACTTTGCACGGCAGGCCCGCCAGGCGTTGGCCAATCTGCAGATTGCGCTGGCTTCGAAAGGAGCGGAATTGGCACAGGTGTTCAAGCTGACGTTGCTGATTGTCGATCACAGCGAGCAACGCCTGGCGCAGTGGGTGGCTGAGGCGGATCGCGCCTGGGGAGGGCACATGAAGCCCACCTGTACGCTGATACCGGTGCCGCGCCTGGCGCTGGATGGCATGCTGGTGGAGATCGAGGCTGTGGCGGCTATTGCATAAGCCTGTGGCGGCCTCTTCGCGGGTAAACCCGCTCCCACAGGGTTCACCACAGTCTTCAAGGCTTGTGCAGAACCTGTGGGAGCGGGTTTACCCGCGAAAGGGCCAGTACAGGCACTACAAAAGCCTTAGAATGGCCTTTTCCCCGAGCCCACCCAGCCATGCTGCCCATCGAACTGCTGCCCACCACCCCCGACCAGGCCGAACTGATCCGTAACCTCTACCAGTTCTATGCCTATGAGTCCTCCGACTGGGAGCAGGAAGATGTCGAAGTGGACGGCCGTTTCTACATTCACGAAGAGCACCTGCAGCGCTACTGGCAGTCCCCAGGCTGGAGCGCCAGCCTGGTGCTGGCGGACGGTTTCATCGCCGGCTTCGTGCTTGTAGAGCGCAGCGAACTGCCCGGTTTCGACGCGCTGGAGCTGGCCGACCTGTTCATCCTCAAGCGCTATCGGCGCCAGGGCATCGGCCGTGCCGTGGCCAACCAGTTCCTCGCCAGCCCCGGCGACTGGCTGCTGCGTTGCTACGCCCTGGATCCGATCGCGGTGGCGTTCTGCAAGGCCGTGGTAGCCGACCTGCAACGGCCTGTGCAACAGATCTTCCCCGCCGACGAGTCTGACCTGCTCACCTACCAGGTGACGTCCGTCTTTCACTGACCGGCAGCAAAATTCTGTGATCCACTTCACCAAATCCACTCGCAAGGCATAATGCCAGCACTGCCTTACAAGACCCGGCCGCCCTGGCGCGGGGTTCCTTTCGTGCGCGTCGCAGGTTCAGGTAAATTTCATGTCGTTAGTCGCAAGCCCCGACATCATGTACCGGCTGTTGATCCAGAGCGTGGTGGACTATGCCATCTACCTGCTCACCCCCGACGGTATTGTCGCCAACTGGAACCCCGGCGCACAGCGCGCCAAGGGCTACCGCGCCGAGGAGATCGTCGGCCAGCATTACTCGTTGTTCTACAGTGAAGACCAGCGCACGGCCGGCCTGCCTGAGCAGAACCTGGAACAGGCCCGCAGCAGCGGCCGTTTCGAAGAGATCGGTTCGCGCCTGCGCAAGGACGGCACGGCCTTCCACGCCCATGTGGTGATCGAGGCGGTACGTGACGACCACGGCCAGCTGGTCGGCTTCGCCAAGGTCACCCGCGACATTTCCGAGCGCCGCCAGCAGGAGCTGGAGCTGCTGCAAGCCAAGGAACTGGCCGAGCAGTACAGCCAGGAAATGGCCAACCTGTCGCAGTTCCTTGACTCGGTAATTGCCAACATCCCTGCCAGCGTCATCGCCCAGGACCTGGAAAGCCAGCGCATCCTGCTCGCCAACCAACAGGCCGAGCGCCTGTTCGGTGGCGGCGCCAAGCCAATGATCGGCCACACGCCCGCAGAGTGCCTGGCACCGGCCGCCGCGGATTACCTGGAAACCCAGCTCAGCCGTGGGGCGCGCAGCAGCAAGGGCTTTGCCGCCGAAACCCGGGTCGACACCGCCTGTGGCCCGCGCACCCTGCGCAGCCGCGTGCTGCTCAGCCAACAGTGTGAGGGCCAGGCAGATTACGTGCTGTTCGTGGCCGAAGATGCCACCGAAGAGCTGGCCGCCCACGCGCAGATCCACCATATGGCGCACCACGACGCCCTTACCGGGCTGCCCAACCGCACCTTGTTCCATGAGCGCCTCAGGCAGGCCCTGGTGCGCGGTCACGACAACGAGAAGCTCACTGCTGCACTGTGCCTGGACCTGGACAACTTCAAGAACATCAACGACTCCCTCGGCCATGCCTTCGGTGACAAGCTGTTGCGCGCGCTCGGCAAGCGCCTGCGCCGCGAACTGCGCGAGCACGACACCCTGGCCCGCTTGGGCGGTGACGAGTTCGCCGTGGTGCTGACCCATCTGGACAGTCGTGAAGCCGCCTGTAACACGGCCAGGCGCCTGATCGAGGCGATCTGCCCGCCATTCCAGATCGAGGGTCATCAGTTCTCGGTGGGTCTGAGCATCGGCATCGCCATCGCCCCCGACGACAACGACCAGGCCGAGCAGCTGCTCGGCTATGCCGACATGGCGCTGTATGAGGCCAAACGCAACGGCCGTAACCGTTACGAGTGTTTCCACCTGGAACTGGATGTCGCCGCCCGTCAGCGCCGCCTGGTGGAAACCGACCTGCGCACGGCGCTGCACCTGGGGCAGCTGCACCTGCATTACCAGCCGGTGGTGGATCAGCAGACCAACAGCGTGACCGGCTACGAGGCGCTGTTGCGCTGGGAGCACCCGACCCGGGGCATGGTCATGCCGATGGACTTCATCCCCATCGCCGAGGAAACCAGGTTGATCCACGAGCTCGGCACCCGGGCGCTAAACCTGGCGTGCCAGGAGGCGGCCAGCTGGGGAACCGAGCAGACCGTGTCGGTGAACCTGTCGCCGGTACAGTTCAAGAATGCCAACCTGGTCCACAGCGTGGCCCTGGCCCTGGCCGACTCGGGCCTGGCACCGCAGCGCCTGGAGCTGGAGATCACCGAGTCGGTGCTGCTCGGCAACAGCGAAGAAAACGTGCGTACCTTGCGGGCGCTGAAGGACCTGGGCGTGTCGATCTCGCTGGATGACTTTGGTACGGGCTATTCGTCGCTGGGCTATCTGCGTTCGTTCCCGTTCGACCGGATCAAGATCGACAAGTCGTTTGTGCATGACATGTGCGACAGCCGCGAGGCGATGTCGATCATCCGCGCGATTACCGAGCTGTCCAACAGCCTGATGATCAAGACCACGGCCGAAGGGGTGGAGTCGGAGGAGCAGATGCAGCGGCTGCGGGCGGAAGGGTGCTCGCACTTCCAGGGCTATCTGTACGGGCGGCCGGCGCCGGCCAGCGAGCGCTTGAAGCAGGTTTCGGTGTAACTGATCAAGGGCCCATTCGCGGGTAAACCCGCTCCCACAGGTTCTGCACAAGTCTTCAAGCCTGCGGTGAACCCTGTGGGAGCGGGCGTGCCCGCGAAGAGGCCCTGGCAGGACTCAGCTGTTCCAGTCGGGTGCAAACTCCGGGCTGACCACCCGCTGCCCCTTCGGCAACCCGGCAATCAGCGCGCGGTCGGCATCATCCAGCCGCACCTCCAGTGCCGCCAGGTTGGCCAGCTGGTTGTCCCGGCTGCTGGCCTTGGGAATCACCGCCACCCCGTTCTGGTCCAGCAACCACTTCAACGCCACCTGGCTCGGCAGTACGCCATGCTTGCGCGCAATCTCGCGGATCACCGCCTGCTCCGCCGCGCGGCCACGGGCCAGCGGGGTGTAGGCGGTCAGCACCAGGTCATGCTGGCGGGCGTAGTCGAGCAGTGGTTGCTGGTCGAGCAGTACGTGGTATTCGACCTGGATCGCCGACAGTGGCGCGCCCAGTTCCTCGACCACACGGCGCAGCAGGCCGAGCGGGAAGTTGGCCACGCCGATGCTGCGCGCCTTGCCCTCGTCGCGCAATGCCACCAGGGTTTCGATGCTACGGGCCAGGTCCCAGTCCTTGGCGGGCCAGTGGATGTGGAACAGGTCGACCTGCTCGGTGCCCAGCGCCCGCAGGCTGTCTTCCAGCGATTGGCGCATGGCCTTGGGCTCAAGGCGGTCCCACCAGACTTTGGTGGTCAGGTGGATCTGCTCACGCGGCACGCTGCTGTCGCGCAGGGCCTGGCCGACAGCGGCTTCGTTGGCGTAGGCAGTGGCGGTGTCGATGTGCCGGTAACCCAACTCCAGCGCCTGGTGCACGGCGCGGGTGCAGGCGTCGCCGGTCATTGGCCAGGTGCCCAGGCCGATGCAGGGCAGGTCGAGGCCGTTGCGGGTGGTGAGCCGTTGCATGAAAACTCCTTGTTCGAGGTCGAGGGTCCGTCATCGATGGTGCGCGCTTTGCCAGGCACAGACCATGCAGCGGGTGTAGAAAGTGGTCGATAAGCGAACGGAATGGCGAACGTCCCAGGTAAAGCCTGGAATTGAACTTCCTTAAGTTGTCGTATCTCTTCTAGAATCCGTGCTGTCGCACCTTCCCCTGGCGCAGCATGCAGCCACGCCGCCGTCGAGAACGCCATGAGTTCCAGCACACCGCTGTCCGGAGTCAACCAACCCCTGCGCGGCATCGCCCTGGTGGTGGTGGCGACGTTCCTGTTCGCCAGTCACGATGCCTTGTCCAAGTTCCTCGGTGGGCTGTATCCGATCGTCATGGTGGTGTGGGCCCGCTACGTGGTGCACACGCTGCTGATGGCCGGGATCTTCCTGCCCAAGTCGGGCCTGAATGTGCTGCGCACCCGCCGCCCGGTGCTGCAGACCTTGCGGGCGCTGAGCCTGCTGAGTACCAGCCTGCTGTTCACCACCGGCCTGCAATACCTGCCGCTGGCCGAGGCGACCTCGGTCAACTTCCTTGCCCCGGTGCTGGTCACCGCGCTGTCGGCGCCCTTGCTCAAGGAGCGGGTGACGCCTGGGCAGTGGGTGGCGGTGGTGCTGGGCTTCATCGGTGTGCTGGTGGTGGTGCACCCCGGTGGCGCGATGTTCACCCCGGCGATCCTCTATCCGTTCGGTTCGGCGCTGGGCTTCTGCTTCTATCAGCTGCTCACGCGTATCCTGGCGGCCTACGACAGCCCGACCACCAGCAACTTCTACGCCGGGCTGTGCAATACCCTGGTGATGAGTGCGCTGGTGCCGTTCTTCTGGGAAGTGCCGCGCTGGGACCATGCATTGCTGATGCTGGCGCTGGGCGGTTTCGGCATGAGTGCGCACCTGCTGCTGACCCAGGCCTTCCGCCATGCCGCACCAGCGCTGCTGGCGCCGTTCAGCTACTGCCAGATCGTGTTTGCCGGGTTGCTGGGGCTGCTGATTTATGGGCAGGTGCCCGACAGTGCGAGCTTGCTGGGCATTGCCATCATCTGCCTGAGTGGCCTCGGGGCCGCGTGGATGCAGCGCAAGAAATAGAGGCGAATTATTCCAGCCGATGGAGGTGCCGGCTCATCGGTTCCCCGCAGGCACGCGTCGGTACACAGGCCTCGGCGTGCTTGGGTCAAATTCAGTCAGCTGGCTGCCGGCCCGCACGAACCCGGCGCTTTCGGCCAGGCGCTGGCTGGCATGGTTATCGATATCAGTGGTCAGCCACACCTGGGCATCGACGGCGTCCAGCAGGCAGGTCAGCGCCTCACGCATCAGGCCCTGGCCGCTGCTGGCCTGGCTCGCCCAATAGCCCACTTCGTACTGGTCATCGCCAGGGCGCAGGCCGATGCAGCCGATCACTTCACCGCTGTCTGGAGCGAGGATGAAGTAGCGTTTTTCCTTGGCCGGGTCGAGGAACTCCTCGGCGCTCAGTTGCAGTGTTTCCTGCACTTCCTTCAAGGTCCAGTCGGGCTTGGCCCAGGCCAGGAATGGCTGGTGCAGTGCATAGCTGTCGAGCAGTGCCTGGCGCAGTTGCTGGGCGAATGCCGGCGCGGGGCGGACCACCAGGGTGCGGGGCGTGGACAGGGTACGGGGCAGATCGGGGTAGGGCATTGCAGGCCTTCCTGGCGGGTTGATCGGGAAATGTAAGCATAGTTTTGTGTAATCTGTGCGAGCGTCTTCGCAGTTTTTCGTGAACGCCCAAACCGATCATTCAAAGGAAACTGAAGGTCCGCCCATGTCCGACTACACGCTTCATTGCTTCGCCGAATCCGGCAATGCCTACAAGGCTGCGCTGATGCTCGAACTCACCGGCCAGGACTGGCAACCGGTGTTCGTCGATTTCTTCAACGGCCAGACCCGCGACCCGCAATGGCGCGACCAGGTCAACGAGCAGGGCGAAGTGCCCGTACTGGAGCACGCCGGGCAACGGCTGACCCAGTCGGCGTTGATACTCGAATACCTCGCCGAGCGCACCGGCCAGTTCGGCCCGCGTGACGATAACGAGAAGCGCGAGATCTGGCGCTGGATGCTGTTCGACAACCACAAGTTCACCAGCTACTACGCGGCGCTGCGTTTCCTGCTGTGCCTGAAGAAGACGGGTGAGACGGAAGTGACCGCCTTCCTGCGTGAGCGGGCCACGGCGGCGTACCGGATTGTCGATGCGCACCTGGCGAAGGCGCCGTTCATGGTCGGCGGGCGACTGACCATTGCCGACCTGTCGCTGGCGGGGTATGTGTTCATGCCGGAGGATACCGGGATCGTGCTGACCGAGTTCAGCCACATCGAGGCGTGGAAGCAGCGGATTCAGGCGGTGCCGGGGTGGAAGCATCCCTACGAGCTGATGCCCCGTACGGCGTAATTCTGAGCCGGCCTCTTCGCGGGCACGCCCGCTCCCACAGGATCACCACAGCCTTTGATACATGCGCTGTACCTGTGGGAGCGGGCGTGCCCGCGAATGGGCCGCAACAGGAAAAATCAGTACCGAACTTCAACCCCTACATAAGCCCCGATCCCATCCCCCGGCCAGAACGATGCGGTATCCAGCCCGCGCGCGTTGTACACCGGCGTGACTGCCGTCACGTACGCCTTGTTCGCCAGGTTCTTCAGGTCCAGCGACACCTTCCAGTTGCCCTTCGGCGCCTCATACCCCAGGTTCGCCCCCCAGATCGTGTACGACGGCGCATACAGGCTGTTGGCATAGTCCACCGCCGTGCGCGATGCCGATTGCACATTCACACCGGTGTACCAGCCGCTGTGGTCCTGGTATTGCAATTCGCCCTGGTAGATATGCTTGGGCACGCCCGGCAGCTGGTTGTCGCCAAAGGTGTCGTCATGCCGGTAGTAGAAATCGTTGTAGGTGTACGACTGGCGCCAGCGCACCAGGTCGCCCTCGGGGTTGTCCCACAAGCGCGTGTTGAGCCCGGCCTCGACACCCTGGTGGATGGTCGGCGAGGCGTTGAACGCGCCAGTGACCGCCGCCGCCGTAGACGTGGCAGGGATAATCTGCACGTTCAGCAATTCGTCGTGGATCCACGAACGGTACAGCGCCAGGCTGCCGTCGAAGATGCCGTGCGAGCCCTTGATGCCGACTTCGAAGGTATTGGCCTTCTGCTCCACCAGCGGGCGAATGTACGGCAGGGTCGGGCCGGAGCCGGAGTATTCCCATGAGGCGGGCGGGTCGATGCTGCGGCTGAAGTTGGTGAACACCTGCAGTTCGGGGTTGATCTCGTAGCGCAGGCCGATGCGCGGGGCGACGCTCCAGTTGTCGTAGTCGACATGCTGCGGGAAGGTGGTGGTGTTGGGGTTCACCGCGTAGTCGATGTTGACCTTGCGCCGCACGTTGATGAACGATACGCCGCTGGTAAGCCACAGGTTGTCGACCAGGTTGATGTCGTTGCCCAGGGCGATCACCCGGTCGAACGAGTCCTTGTAGTTGACCTGCTTGAGCGACACCTTGTTGCCGTTGGCCGAATCCACCCCACCGCGCAAATGCTGGGTCGAAGTAAAGGCGATATTGCTGCGGCTCTCGTGGCCGAACAGGTAGTCGACGCGGTCATAGCCCAGCAGCAGGCCGAGGTCGTGCCAGTCCCAGTAGCTGGGGTTGCTCGGGCTGCGCGGACTGTTGGTGTGGCGGTAGTCGTGGTACGACAGGCCGAAGGTCAGCCGCGCATCGTCGTCGAAGGTGTAGGTGGTCTTGCTGCCGACCCAGATGCTGCCCGGGCGGCGCGCACCGGCGCCGCTGCTTTCGGCGGTGGCGCTGGCCCGGCGCGGGTGGTGCAGGGCATTGTCGAGGGTGGTGGCGCTGGGGTCGTTGTGGGTTTCGTCGCGGTAGCGCAGCAGCAGGCGGGTTTCCAGTTTCGGGTTGAAGCGGTAGCCGGCGTTGGCGACGATGCCCGAGCTTTTCGACAGGCTGTAGTCGCGGTAGCCGTCGTTGCGGTAGTTGTCGGCCTGCAGGTAGTAATCCAGGCCGCCTTCGACACCGCCGTAGCTGATGCTCTGCTTCTGGTAGTGGTAGCTGCCGGCTTCGGCACGCACGCGCAGGCCGGGGGCGCTATAGCCGCTGTGGTTGACGAAGTTGACCGCGCCGCCGAGGGTCAGCGCGCCATACTGGAAGGCGTTGGCGCCGCGCAGGATCTCGGTGTAGTTGACGCCGCTGGCATTGAGGAATTCGTAAGGGGTACCGCCAGGGCCAGTCAGTGGCAGGCCATCGAAAAGGAACTTGATGCCTTCGCGGAAGTAGCCGGGCGAGGTGTTGGCGCCGGAGCCACGGATCGAGATCTTCGCCGCGTCGTTGCCGCCGGTGGACTGCACGAATACGCCGGGCTGGTAGGCCAGGGTGTCCTGCAAGGTGGCGGTACGGCCTTTGGCGACTTCTTCGCTGTCGACCACGCTGGTGCCACCGGGCACCTCGGCGAGCGCGCTGGCGGCCTGTTGCACTTCAGTCTGCTTGGCGGCCTGCACGGTCACCGTGCCGAGGGTCGGGTCAGCGGCCAGTACCGTGGCCGGGGCCAGCAGGGTGGCCAGAGCGGCGTGGCGGATGGCCAGGCGCAGTGGGTGGGGGTGAATCGCACGCATCGTCGTATTCCTTGAAAGTCATCGTAGGTCCTCGGCGTTCTATGGGAATAGTCAGGCCTGTCGAAAGCGGTAAGAGCAGATTCTGTGCCAGCTGGCAAAAGGCCCAAAGTTGCGGTTTTGCCAAGTAACTGAGTGGGTGGCGATGAACGAAACAGCAAGTTTTGTTGTGGCCGTGTTGTGTTTGAAACAGTGCGGGTTATATACAAATACCCAAACTGAGCAGTGAGCCCTGTGGGAGCGGGTTCACCCGCGAATGCAATGGCAGGGCCACCGCCGCATTCGCGGGTAAACCCGCTCCCACAGGGTTATGCGCTGCCTGGCTGTCTGTATTTCAACAGTAGATGGGCAGTTTGTTTGGCTGGAGTGTCTGAAGGGTTGCTGGCATCCAGTAAATACGTGGAAATAAGGCTGGCACGACATCTGCAATAGGACTTTATGTAGCCGTCTATATAAAGAGCCTGCTGTGCAGCCAAATACCCGACTATTCAATTCATGCCTGTTGGCCAGTGCGCTGTTAGTTGCCGCCTGTTCACCCGCCACGCCCCCGCAGACCCAGTCGACCCTCAAGGGCGAAGCGGTCAGCGAGGTGAACGGCGTGATGCGCTACCCGGCCAGCGACTTCGTCGAGCAGCAACGCGGCCAGCGCGGCGGGACCTTGCGCGTATCGGCAGCGACCGATGCCGGCAGCTTCGACATCCATGCGCTGTCCCACGGCAACATGCAGTGGATGGGCCGCACCCTGTTCGACTGCCTGGTCTACCAGGCCGAGGATGGCACCCTCACGCCGTGGCTGGCGAAGAGCTGGACGATCAGCGCCGACGGCCTGACCTACACCTTCCACCTGCGCGACGACGTCACCTTCAGCGACGGCGAGCGCTTCGACGCGGAAGCGGTGCGGGTCAACCTCGAACACATGCGCGACCCGAAGACCAAGTCGCCGCTGGCGGCTGCCTACATCGCGCCGTACTTGAACGGCCGGGTGGTCGATGCGTTCACCTTCGAAGCCACCTTGCGCGAACCTTATGCGCCGTTTCTCGATGTGCTGTCGCAAGCCTGGCTGGGGATGATTTCGCCACGGCAGATCATCGAGGCGCCCGCGACCATCGCCAGTCGGCCGATCGGCACCGGGCCGTTCGTATTGACCGGCTGGGTGCGTGACCAGCGCGCCAGCTTCGCCCGCCGCACGGGCTACCACTGGGCGCCACCTGCGATCCATCACCAGGGCGAGGCCTACCTGGACGGCATTGAATTGAGCTACGTGCCCGAAGCGATGATCCGCTACACCTCGCTGGAAGCTGGCGACAGCGACATGGCCCTGGACGCCCCGGCGCAGAATGCTGCAGCGATCCGCGCCAACCCGCAGCTGACCCTGCGCAACCGCATCCGCAAGGGCAACCCGGCGCGCAGCATTACCTTCAATGTCGAGCGCGTACCGTTCGATGACGTGCGGGTGCGCCAGGCCGTGGCCAAGGCCATCGACCGCGACGGCCTGGCGTGGATCTCCGGCTTCGGCGAGTACCAGGCCAAGGGTGACTTTCTGGCGCTGAACACCCCCGGCTATGACCCGGTGGCACGCGATGCCCTGGCCTTCGACCCCGCCGAAGCGGGCCGGCTGCTGGATGCCGCCGGCTGGACCGGGCGTGATGCCGAGGGCTACCGCAGCCGCGACGGCCAGCGCCTCGGGGCGACGCTGCTGACCTACGACAACCCGGCGTTCCCGGCCAATGTTTCGGTGGCGGCCCAGGCCGACCTGCGCAAAGTGGGCTTCGACCTGCGCATCGAGCTGCTGCCGATCAGCAAGGTCATGGAACTGCGCTACCGCGGCAACTTCGATGCCCTCGGCGGCGGCTACTGGCACACCAATACAGCCGACGGCCTGTACATCCTCTACCACAGCCAGTCGATCCCCAGCGCCCGAATGATCGGCCAGAACGTCGGCCACTTCCGCGACGCCAGCCTCGACCAGTTGCTCGGTGACGCCCGGCGCAGCACCCAGCCGGCGCAGCGCCGCGCGCTGTATCGCCAGGCCCAGCAGCGCCTGGGCGAGACCGTGCCGGCCGTGCCCTCGGTGGAAAGCCAGATGCTGCTGGCCTATCGCAACGCAGTCGGCGGCGTGCTGTTCGACGGTTCGCACAACGTTCCCCTGTTCACCAGCGTGTGGCTGGCAAAGGAGCAACCATGACATTGCTGGCCACTTTGCTGCGCCGCCTGCGTGACGGCCTGATCGTGTTGTGGGCGGCGGCCAGCCTGACCTTCTTCGGCATGCAGCACAGCGGTGGTGACACCGCACTGGCGATTCTCGGCGGCCCGGATGCCATGCCGAGCGAAGCGCTGCTGGCCCAGGTGCGTGCCGAATACGGCCTCGATCAGCCGCTGTGGGTGCAATACGGGCATTACCTGTTGCGCCTGGGCAAGGGTGAGCTGGGCGAGTCGTACCGACTGCGCATTCCGGTCGGCCAGGCGATTGCCGAGCAGGCCGGTGCGACCCTGGCCCTGGCCAGCAGCGCGGCAGTGCTGGCAGTGCTGCTGGCACTGGCTTCGGCATTGCTTACCGCCAACCGTGGGCGCCGTCTGCGGGCGCTGGTGTCGGGCATCGAACTGGTGCTCTCGTCAGCCCCCAACTTCGTGATCGGTACGGTGCTGCTGCTGGCGTTCGCTTTCTACTTCCATGTGCTGCCGCCGTCCGGTTCAAGCGGCTGGCGCTCGCTGGTGCTGCCGAGCCTGGCCCTGGCATTGCCGATTGCGGCGGTGCTGGCCCAGGTGCTGCGCCAATCGCTGGAGCAGGTACTGGAACAACCCTTCATCACCCAGGCCCGCGCCCGCGGCATGGGTGATACCGCCGTGCGCCTGCGCCATGCCTTGCGCCACGCCCTGGTGCCGCTGGTGACCCTGGCCGGCTACGTGTTCGCCAGCCTGCTCGGTGGGGCGGTGGTGCTGGAACTGTTGTTCGGCCGCCAGGGCATTGGCCGGCTGATGCTCGACGCCACCGCCACCAAGGACGTGCCGCTGGTGCTCGGCGTGACCCTGCTGGCAGCGGCGCTCTACGTGCTGGTCAACCTGCTGGTGGACCTGGCGACCCAGGCCATCGACCCGCGCACCGCACGCCCCTGAATTCACGAAAAAGGAACTGCCATGAGTCAATCCTCGATTACCGATGCCGATCTGGATGAGCGTTTTGCGCCGATCTACGCGCGCATTGCCGAAGGCGCAGTGGCCCGCGAGCAGCAACGCACCCTGGCCCATGAACCGGTGGCCTGGCTGCGCGAAGCCGGCCTTGGCGCCCTGCGCGTGCCCCGCAGCCACGGCGGCCTTGGCGCGAGCTTGCCGCAGTTGCTGCGCCAGTTGGTGCGCCTGGGCCAGGCCGATTCCAACCTGCCGCAGATCTTCCGCGCCCACTTCGGCTTTGTCGAAGGGCGACTGTCGTCCAACGACGCCGCTTCCCAGGACTACTGGTTCGCCCGTGTGGTGGCCGGTGAGCTGTGGGGCGCGGCCATGGCCGAGCGCACCGACAGCACCGGCAATACCGTGCAGCTCAGCGAGGACGAGGGCGGTTACTACCTGGACGGTGAGAAGTACTACTGCACCGGCACTCTGTACGCCGACTGGGTCGCGGCGGTGGCCAACCACCGTGACGACTTCGTCAGCCTGGCGGTACCGACCCGTGCGCCGGGGGTGGAGCGGGTCGATGACTGGGATGGTTTCGGCCAGCGCCTGACCGGCAGTGGTACCACGCGGTTCACGCACGTGAAGGTACAGCCTGAGCATCTGTTGCGTCGCTTCGCCAAAGGGGAGTTGCGCGCTGAGTCGTATCTCACCGCGTTCTACCAGGCGGTGCACCTGGCCACGCTGGCCGGCATCAGCCGAGCGGTGCTGGCCGATGCAGTGGCCTTCGTCAAGGGCCGCACCCGCGCCTTTGGTGTGCCTGGGCACTCGCAACCGGCCGCCGACCCGCTGGTGCAGGCGGTGATCGGCCGGTTGTCGAGCCTCGCTTTCGCCGCCGAGGCCCAGGTGGCTGCGGTGGGCCAGAGCCTGCAGGCGGTGTTCGAAGCGGGGCAGCGAGGCGAGGTGCCCGAGCAGCTCTACACCGACGCTGAGATCCACGCGTTCCAGGCCCAGCAGATTGTCCTGCCGCAAGTGCTGCAGGCCAGCACCTTGCTGTTCGAGGTCGGCGGCGCCTCGGCCACCAGCAATACCCGGCGCCTCGACCGCCACTGGCGCAACGCTCGGACCCTGGCTTCGCACAACCCGGCGATCTACCGCGAGCAGGCGCTGGGCGACTACTACCTCAACGGCATCAGCCCGGCCCAGGCCTGGCGCGCCCGCCACGCCGCCGCCAGTGAAGGGCAGGGCAGCGGCGACGAAGCCAGCGCAGTCTGATCAGGAGAACCGCATGAGCAGCAAACAGATGAGCCTGGGCATGAACATCCTCGGCTTCGGCTCGCATTCCGGCGCCTGGCGCCAGGGCGAGGCGGCACTCGACGCCTATATCGACGTCAACTACTACCGCGACATCGCACGCATTTCCGAGCACGGCTGCCTGGACGCGATCTTCCTCGCCGACGGCCCGGCTCTGCCGCCGGACGTGTCCGCGCAACCCGGCGGCCGCCTGGAGCCGACTGTGCTGCTCACCGCCGTGGCCGCCGCCACCGAGCGCATCGGCGTGATCGCCACCTGCTCCAGCACCTACAACGAACCGTTCAACCTGGCCCGGCGCATCGCCTCGCTGGACCATATCAGCGGCGGCCGCGCGGCCTGGAACGTAGTCACCAATGCCGGTGATGCCGCAGCGCAGAACTTCGGCCTGGCTGGCGCGCCGCTGCATGTCGACCGCTACGGGCGAGCCGAAGAGTTCGTCGAGGTGACCCTGAAGCTGTGGGACAGCTGGGAAGACGACGCGATCATCGGCGACCGCGCCGGCGGCCGCTTCGCCGACCCGCGCAAGGTCCACACCCTGGACTTCCAGGGCAAGCACTTTCAGGTCAAGGGCCCGCTGAACCTGCCGCGCTCGCCCCAGGGCCGGCCGGTGCTGGTGCAGGCCGGTTCCTCCGAAGGCGGCAAGGCGCTGGGTTCACGTTATGCCGACGCGATCTTCACCACCCAGACTACCCTGGCCGACGGCCAGGCGTTCTACCAGGAGATGAAAGCCCGCGCCAAGGCCTGGGGGCGTGACCCGCAGCACCTGAAGATCATGCCCGGCCTGTCGACGGTGATCGGCAGTACCGAGGCCGAGGCCCATGCCCGCTTCGACCAGCTCAACGCCTGGCACGGCGAACACGGCCTGCTGCAGCAGGTGGCGGGGCGCATCGGCATCGATGCCAGCGAGCTGGACCCAGATGCGCCGTTGCCTTGGGATCGGATTGGCGCGGTGGCGGATTTCGAGCGTGGTTCCCACGGGTTTCTGCAAGCCCAGCTGAACCTGGCGCGCAGCGAGAACCTGACCATTCGCCAGCTGTCGCGGCGGATCCTGGTGGGGCATCGGTTGGCTGTAGGTACCCCGGAGCAGGTCGCCGATACCTTGGCCGAGTGGTTCCTGGCCGGGGCAGGGGATGGCTTCAACATCATGCCTGACATGTTCCCGTCGGGCGCGCGGGTGTTCGTCGAGGAAGTGGTGCCGCTGCTGCAGAAGCGCGGCTTGTTCCGGACCGAGTACACCGGCACCACCTTGCGCGAGCACCTCGGCTTACCCAAGGCGCATAACCAGTTCGCAGCCTAGGGGGCGCTCTGCGCCCCTTTCGCGACGCAAGGCCGCTCCTACAGGAAACCGCGATCCCTTGTAGGAGCGGCCTTGCGTCGCGAAAGGGCTGCAAAGCAGCCCCAGGATCTTGAACCCAACACACATTCATCAGGAAAAACCAATGCGCTACCGCTCCCTCGGCCACACCGACCTCCAGGTCAGCCTGCTCAGCCTCGGCACCATGACCTGGGGCCACCAGAACACCGAACAGGACGCCCACCAGCAACTGGACGCCGCCATCGCCGCCGGCATCAACTTCATCGACACCGCCGAGATGTACCCCACGCCCACCCGCGCCGAAACCTGGACCACCACCGAGCGCTACCTCGGTAACTGGATCAAAGCCCGCAGTAACCGCGACAGGCTCATCCTCGCCAGCAAGATCGCCGGCCCCGCCCGCGACCCCGGTGGCCAGGCGCACATCCGCGATGGCCTGTCGCACCACGACCGCAAGAACATCGTCGCCGCTCTGGAAGGCAGCCTGCGCCGGCTGAACACCGACTACCTGGACCTTTACCAGCTGCACTGGCCCGACCGCACCAGCAACTTCTTCGGCATCCGCGAATACCCCTATGCCGATGACCACCCGGAAACCGCTGCCATCGAAGAAACCCTGGCGGTACTCGACGAGCAGGTCAAGGCTGGCAAGGTGCGCCATATCGGCGTGTCCAACGAAACGCCGTGGGGTGTTGCGCAGTTTCTGCGGCACAGCGAGCACAAGGGCCTGGCGCGTATCGCCAGCATCCAGAACCCGTACAGCCTGCTCAACCGCTTGTATGAAAACGGCCTGTCGGAGTTCAGCCATCGCGAAGGGATCAGCCTGCTGGCCTATTCGCCGCTGGCGTTCGGGGCGTTGACCGGCAAGTACCTGAACGGCGCCAGGCCTGAGGGTTCGCGGTTGTCGTCGCTGTATCGCACGTTCAATCGCTATGGCAGCGAGGAAGCCAACAGCGCCATCGCTAGCTATGTGCAGATTGCGCAGGCGCATGGGCTGACGCCAGCGCAACTGGCCCTGGCCTTCGTGATTCGCCAGCCATTCGTGGCCAGTGCGATTACCGGGCAGACCACCCTGTTGCAGTTGGAGGAAAACCTGAGTGCGCTGGATGTGCACCTGAGCGACGAATTGCTGGCCGCAATCCAGGCCGTGCACCGCCGCACTCCCAACCCGGCACCGTAGCCCACATGGCAAGGGCTGCGCCCTTGTTCGCGGCTAAAGCCGCTCCCACAGGATCACCACCCTGCTGGAACCAGTGGAGATCCCTGTGGGAGCGGCTTTAGCCGCGAAGAGGCCGGCACAGGCGACACAAGAAGGACAGACATGAACACGATCGCATTGACACCCACCACCGTGCCCCACAACTGGCAGGTTCGCCCAGGCATTACCCTGGCCTGGGTCATCCTGGCCCTGCTCCTGCTGGCTGTAGCCTTCCCCAGCTGGCTCTCCCCAACCGACCCCCTGGCCGCCGACGCCCGCCTGGCCTACCTCCCACCCAACAGCACCTTCTGGCTCGGCACCGACGAAAACGGCCGCGACGTGCTCAGCCGCCTGATCCACGGCGCCCGCCCATCGCTCTACATCGGCCTGGCCGCCACCCTGGTCGGTCTAGGCCTTGGCACTTCGCTCGGCCTGCTCGCAGGCCTGGCTCCCGCCTGGCTGGACAACCTGCTGATGCGCGCCGTCGATGTCCTGCTGGCGTTCCCCGACCTGCTGCTGGCGCTGGTCATCATCACCCTGTTCGGCCAGGGCACCAGCAACCTGATCCTCGCCGTCGGCATCGCTTCGGTGCCGCGCTACGCCCGTTTGGTCCGTGCCCAGACCCTGACCATCCGCCACGCCGGCTTCGTCGAAGCCGCCGTCACGCTGGGCCGCAGTCGCTCGGCGGTGGTGCTGGCCCATGTGCTGCCCAACGCCGTGCAACCGGTACTGATCCTGGCCTGCATCGGCCTGGGCGGCGCCATCACCGCCGCCGCCGCGCTGAGCTTCCTGGGCTTCGGCGCCCCACCGCCTGCGCCCGAGTGGGGCGCGATGATGGCCGTGGCGCGCAACTTCATGGCCAACGCACCCTGGCTGATGGCCTGGCCGGCGCTGGCGATCACCCTGACTGTCATTTCCATCACCGTCATCGGCCGCGACTGGTTGCGCCGTAGCGAGGGCAGAAACCCATGAGCATCTTCGAACAGCACCCGGCACCCTTGGTGGACATCCGCGACCTGCGCGTGAGCTTCAACGGCGTGCCGGTGGTGCACGGCGTCGACCTGCAACTGCACGCCGGACAGTGCCTGGCACTGGTAGGCGAATCCGGCTCGGGCAAAAGTGTGACGGCCCGTACCCTGGTCGGCCTGACCGGGGCCGGTGCCCAGGTGCAGGCAAAGCGCCTGGCGTTTGCCGGGCAGGACCTGCGCCGGCTTGGCGAAACGGACTGGCAGCGTTTGCGCGGTGGGCGCATCGGCTTCGTCATGCAGGATGCGCTGGGTTCGCTCGACCCGCTGCGCAGGGTCGGCGCCGAGATCGAAGAGCCGCTGCTGTTGCACACTGGCCTGACCGCTGAACAGCGTCGCTTGCGTGTGCTCGAACTACTGCGCCAGGTCGGCGTGCCCGAGCCCGAAGTCCGCGCTCGGCAATATCCATGGCAGCTGTCCGGTGGCCTGCGACAACGGGCACTGATCGCCTCGGCCATCGCCTGCCAGCCGCGCCTGCTGATCGCCGACGAGCCCACCACCGCGCTGGATGCAACAGTGCAGGCGCAGATCCTCGACCTGCTGGAACACCTGCGCGCCCGCGACAACAGCCTGCTGATGGTCAGCCATGACCTGGCCGTGGTTGCACGCCTGGCCGACTGGGTAGCGGTGATGCGCCATGGCGTGGTGGTCGAGCAGGGCACGGTCGAACAGATCCTGCAGGACCCGCAGGACCCTTACACCCAACGCCTGCTGAGCGCAGCGCGAGCAGTGCATTTTCAGCGTCCGTCGGTCCCGGCGCTTTCGCTGGTGGAGGCCCCCGTGGACGAGCAACCGGTAGTGCTGGAGGCGCGTGGCCTGCACAAGGCTTTCGTCGGGCCGGATGGCCAGATGCGTCAGGTGCTGAACGATGTGTCGCTGCAAGTGCGTGCCGGTCAGACGCTCGGCGTGGTCGGTGAATCCGGCTCTGGCAAGAGCACACTGGGGCGGATCCTGCTGGGGCTGGAGCGGCCGGAGCAGGGTAGCGTGCACTTGGCCGGGCAGGACTGGCTGGCGTTGTCCGCCGCACAGCAACGCCAGGCACGACAGGGCATCCAGGTAGTGTTCCAGGACCCGCTGGCCTCGTTCGACCCACGCTACACCGTGATGCGGGTGCTGGCCGAAGCGCTGGCCCAGGCGGGCGTGCCGCGTGGGTTGCGGCGTACCGAGGCGGCCGCGTTGCTGGAGCGGGTGCAGTTGCCGGTGGGGCTGCTCGAGCGTCGTCCGCTGGAGTTGTCGGGTGGGCAGCGGCAACGCATCGCGATTGCCCGGGCGCTGGCGATGAAACCCAAGGTGCTGGTGCTGGATGAGCCGGTGTCGGCGCTGGATGTGTCGGTGCAGGCGCGGATTCTGGCGTTGCTGGCGGAGCTCAAGGCGGAGTTGGGCCTGGCTTGTCTGTTCATCTCCCATGACCTTGGGGTGGTGGAGCAGGTCAGTGACCAGGTGCTGGTGATGCAAGGGGGGAGGGTGGTGGAGCAAGGGGCGGTGGCGCAGGTGCTTGGGCAGCCGCGTCATGCTTACACCCGGGCTTTGCTCGATGCAGTGCCGCATCTGCCGGCAGCGCGGCCTAGCTGGTTTGAGCGGATTGCGGTGTAAACCTGGCACAGCTGCCCACCCCATGATATTCATTCTGCAGCAGCCCAAGTCACCTGCGTCGATCCTGATCATGGCCTCGATGCATGAACTGGAGTCG
Organism: Pseudomonas sp. NBRC 111130; assembly: GCF_001320485.1. Lineage (NCBI taxonomy): Bacteria > Pseudomonadati > Pseudomonadota > Gammaproteobacteria > Pseudomonadales > Pseudomonadaceae > Pseudomonas > Pseudomonas sp. NBRC 111130. The sequence continues at coordinate 8,680 of NZ_BCBG01000098.1, read as the reverse complement.
CTGCGGGCTTTGCTCGAATCCGCTTTGATCCAGGTGCAGATGCCTACTGGGCCTCGGACTTTGCACTGAGGTTCAAGTGATGTGCTAGCTGGTCTGGCCTCTTCGCGGGCACGCCCGCTCCCACAGGGGGGCGCGCATCCATGTGGGAGCGGGCTTGCCCGCGAAAGGGCCCGACCAGGCAATAGAGATTTCAGGGAGATTGACCAAAGATCACAGGCGACACCTAATGCACCGTCGGCAAGACCACCTTCTTCCAAGGTGAAAACCAGTCCCACCCGCTGTTGCGCGCAGCATTGATGGGCTGGGGGCGGATATTGGCTACAGCCGGTGTTGTGAAGCTTGCTATCCGCCCCTGCCTTTCACTTGAGCTTTACGTCCTTGGCATAATACTTGTCGCCCCGTTTCTCAACATCGAACGTCACCTCGTCGCCGTTCTTCAAATTCAAAGAACCCACCGCCTCTCGCTCCAGGATGACATCGTCTTCTTCGATCTCGAGATCCAGGAAACCTGCTTTCAGCGTGGTGTTGTACATCTTCACCTTCGCAACCCTTTGTGTACTCATGCTTCTCGCTCCTCAAGGATGCAACGCGTTTGTGAAGCGCCAGTCTTGATCCATCACACAGAAATGGAAACTGGCATTTTTGCCAGGTGCCGATCGCCCATTTCAGCAACCGGCAAACGCCCTGACCTCAAGTCAACAGATGTCCATCTACTCCGTAGTCCCAGCTATGGCGTTCCTCCAGCGGAATGGAGTAACGCCCCCATGGCGAGATCGGGGTGGAAGTGTCACCGGTTGCAATGGTCTTGAAGGTAGCGCCGGAGTTGTACGCGATAAAGCCATCGACCGCGTAGCCTGTTATCCACGCTGCGCTGCTCGCCAGGCGTGAACGGGTCGCAAAGTTGTTCAGCCGGTGGGCCGCGCGTAAGGCTCTGCCGTAAGCCCCCATGCGTGCATAGCGCGGATTGGCAAGGCGGATGGGTTGTGCCCCGCCCAGATAGTCCAGCATCCAGCCACCGCCTGCTTTGAGCGTGGCCAGCACGCCGCGCCTGGCAGGTTCCGCCGCTCGGCCGATACCGCCAAGTGCGCCGAGTTCCTGCATCGCGTATGCAGCCGGGCTCACGGCATTGCGCGCGAGCCTTGTGCCGGCCATGAACCGACGCAGCGTTTTGCCGGCCTGGCGCACCGAGTGCATTACATGTTTGATCCAGCCCGGTATCTTCTTGATCAACCCCAGCGCAGTTTCAAACAGCGAAGCCACCGCGAACGCCAGCGAGGCATAGCCAAGCTTCCTGGACAGCTCGGGGTTGGACTTGGCCGTTAGTACCGAAGCCACCTCAAAGCCGAACGAGAGTACCGCGCAGGTTGTCATGGCGATGAACAAGACCGAAGCCGCACCACCGGTCATGATCGAGGCGGCGATGCCCACTACCGTCAGCACCGCCGACAAGGCCAGGCCGCGCCAGCGGCCATCTACCGCAAAGGGCTTGGTCTCGCGCAGCTTCCGCTCGTAATATGCCACCTCCTGGTCCTGGCCCCAACGGCTGAGCATGATCGCGCCACTGGGGTCGTGCAGGTTTACCGGGTCGGGGCAGTGGGCGTAGTCGTTGATTCCCCCTTCACCGAACGGGCTCAGCCAGTCGGGCTGGGCATAGCGGCGCAGGGTCGGGTCGTAGCTGCGGTAACCGTTGCCTGCATGGTATTGGCCGGTCACCGGGTCGCGGCGCATGCCGTTGTAGCCACTGACCAGCCCTTTGAGCGCAGTGCCCTCGCCGAACGGCAGCAGCGGCGCCAATTGTAGCTGCCCATCGCAGACCTGCCCGACGATGCCCACCTGCGGGTCGTCGATCAGCCAGCGCACCTGGTCGTCGTCATATTGCGCCAGGCCGGGCGAAATGCAGGTGCTGCGGGTAGCGTTGCCAGTTTTGTCGTAGCACACCTCGCCAATCAGCTCATCACCGTCATAACGCAGTTCGCGCGTGGTCTGGTCCAGTTCGCAGTATTGCGCCGCCAGGCGTTGCAGGCCGTCGTATTCATAGCGGGCGAGCAGTGCGCCTCTTTCATCCTTGACGCTGCTCAGTTGGCCGGCGGCCGTATAGGCAAGGGCGCGTTGGCCATCGGCTTGCAATTGGCCGTTTTTGTTCCAGCTCAGTCTGCGGGTCTGCTGGCCGGTTTTCACTGCGCTCAGGCGGGTCGGATCCGTGGCTGTACCGTAATTGAAGGTTTCTGTTACCGCATCGCCCTTGAACGGGGTGCTGGTGCAACTGGTCAGGTTGTCCAGGCTGTCCCAGGTGAACGTCTGGGCCTTGATCGGCGTGCCTTTGCCATCGTGAGGGCAGAGCGCCGCCTGCCTGGCATTGCAGGTATAGCTTTCGAGGCGGTCGAGCTGATCGTAGGTGAAACGTTCGGTGCGCAGCAGCTTGCCGTCCTGGTAACTTGCCTTGCTTTCCAGACGGCCATCGCCACGCCAGGCCATGCGCTGGCTGAAGCAAGGGGCGCCGTTGCGCAGGAAGGTGCGCTCGGTTTCGCGGTTGAAACCGTCCCGCTCACTGTGCACCTGCCACTGCCCGGCACCGGTCAGTGCGTGCACCTGGCGCACCTGTAAGCGGCCAAGCTCGTCGTAGCGGTACAGCACATCCTCGTGCTCCTGGCAGCTGCGCAGCATTCGTCCTTCACCGTCGAGAAACACCCGTTGGGTGCGGCCGTCTGCGCGCAGGGCAGCGATGCTCTGCCCGCGCAGCGTTTGCCATTCGTTGCCCAGCAGCGTGCCGCGTGGCGTTCTTTCAACGGTCTGCCGGCGGCCGGGCACCTGGGCGCTGATGAGGGTGTGTTGCCAGCCGATGCCGGTTTCGGTGGGCTCGGCCTTTAGTTTTGCCACGCCGTCCTTGTTCGTCTGGCTGAACAGTGCGCTGCCATCGGCCTCCAAGCGTGTGCCCTTGGCATCGCGCAGCGTCTGCAGCTGGGTTTTGTCGGGCAGCGTCACGGTCTGGTCGTTTAGCCCGTATTCGCGGCTGCCTACTTTTCGGGTTTTCAGCTTGCCGGGATCGGTGACTGTCTGGGTGGCAATCACATTGCCGTCGACGGTCAGCCGGGTGACTTGGTTGCTGAAGCCGTGGTAGGTGCGCTCGATCGTGCTGGTATCCGGCCGGGTGACTTTGGTTACCCGGCCGAGAAGGTCGCGTTCGAGTGAGTAGGCAAGGGTCTGCTTACCCACGGTGCGGGCGTGATGGGTGATGTGGCCGTTGGCGTCGTATTTTTGGTCGAGTTGCAGGTGCTGGGTGCTGGCGTGATCCGCCCATTGCACCGAGTGTTCGAAAGTGCCGTTGGATCTGACGGTACGGGTGGTTGTTCGCTTCGACAGGCAGAGAGGGCCCAAGCCCTGTTGCTCGATTGTTTTTACCTCTTGGTCTTCCGAGGCTAGAGATACAACTGAATAGACTTGAGAAAAAGTTGATTTCCATAGTAGATCCAGAGCTATCTCTTCAAGCTTAGTTGAGATGTTTGTTTCTGAAATATATGGTCCAAGGGAAAAACATGCGAATACATCTCGTATGTTTTTGATGGGAGGGGCTTTGCTGAAGTCCCGCGGAATGGGCAGCGCTACGCGTCCAGTCTCAGACTCGTGATTTTGGACCATTATTGCATCTGTCAAACCCTCCGAGTCCTTGAGTTTGGCGAGGTTTTGGATGTATTTCATTAGTCGGTATTCATCAGTAATTCTTAAGCCCGCGTCCCTAGCTGCTGCTCGGATTTTGACATAAGCTACGCCAATAGTGTTCACGTCATAAGAATCATTTTCGAGTCTGAGTGGTGATCGGCGATGTGGTTTTTGGGAGTCCACCTGCTGAAGGAACCTGCATACTGATGCCACAAATGTTGTATAGCTTCTGTGTGTTGTGAGTGTATGTTCATCGCGCTCATTGAGCGTATCTGCTGTTTGCAAATAGACATCGGAAACATTTGCCTGTTTGTCGACTGGAACCTGATCATCTTGGCTCCCCAAGGCTTCTTGCTCCAGCCATGGCTGCCTCCCGGCCAGCCCGCGTAAAGGCCTATCCTTGCGCACCGCCTGCCCACCCGGCAGGTAATCCCACGCCCAACTCCCGAGTAGGGCAGCCTCGTCCAGGCCCGAATAGCAGCATTCATCCACCGGTACATAGTTTTCGTCGGCCGCTCTACGCCACGCACTACGCCAGGCCCGTTGCAAGCCATCCAGACAGGAGAGACTCTGGCTTTTGTCCTTATGAGTCCGTTCAACCTGTTTACCATTGTCTTTGTAGGCCGAGTCGATGCGCTCATCAGCGTCCTGCTTGTCTGCCTTGCCGGTGCTACCGGAGGCCAGCACGTAGCGTGTTTCCTGAGTGACCCGCCCCAAGGCATCACGTTGCCAATGGGTCTCGACGCCATTCTCGACCTTTTGCAGGGCGCGCCTGCTGTAGCGCGAGCGCAACTCCTTGCTGACCTGCGCAGTCCCCGCTGCAGTCGTGGTGCTGACCGTCACCCGGATACCTCCTTCGTTGGGGTTGTCGACGAACTTCTGCTCGTGGATCAGTTCCATGGACTGGTCTGCATGGTGGCTGGTCTGCTTGCTGGTAATCGACCACTCCTGCACCTTGCTTTCATTGCTGGCGGTTTTCTTGCTGGTGGGGGCTGTCGTTGCGCTGCTGACCTGGTGCCACAGCACCTCGCTGCCGCTCAACTGCCATGAGGTGTCCTCGCCCAGGGTGTCGTTCACCAGCGTGCCGCGGATGCCGTGCACCAGCACCACCTCGGCCAGTTCCAGATAATCGTGGCCAGCACGGGTTACCTTTTCATATCCGTAGAGTTTCAGGCCCTGAGGGTTGCCATACTCGTCACATTGGTACTCCGCCATCAGCGGTGCGCTGGCATAGGCTGGAACGAATGGGCACTCCAGTGCCGGCACTTTGCTCAGCTTTTCCACACCCGCAAGCGTGATCTGGTTTTGCGTCTGGTCACCGTAGTAGCTGTAGTGAACGCCATGCGAGCCACTGGTATAAAGGCGCAGCGGGTTACCCTGCCTATCGGTCACTACGGTGGTCGCCTCGACCGTTTTGCCCAGGTTTTCGCGCTGTGCCTTCGGCGCCAGGCTGAGCATGTGCGCGATTGCCGCCTGGAGCCGCTTGCGGTTCTTGCCGGAATAGCCCCACAGCAATTGCAACACAGCCTGTTGGCGCTCTACGGGTGGAGCGTCGGCGCCGATCTGCAGCTGTGAATCACCGCTGAACCTGACGACCATGTTCTCGATAACGGCTGCGAGTTCATCGCCCAGGCCGGTATAACGGATGGTGGTGGTGGTCTGCTCATGGCGCAGGACGAAGTCCAGCCAATGGGTGTGTGCTGAACCGACCCCTTGCAGCAGGGGTGTACGGTTGCCCGCTGTATCCAGGCCATAGCCGTGCAAGTCATGCTGGATCTCAGCATGTGGGCCGGATTCAACGGCAGTGATGAACAGTTGGTCATCGGGGTTCTGGAAGCTGCCGGTATAGGTGTAACGATGGATGTGGTTCTGCTGCCCACCGCCCGGCAGCAGGGCATGCAACACCACCCGGGGCAGGGCGGGCGAGCTTTTCAATGTGGCGTCCTTTTTCACGTATTGGACGCATTCGACGGAACCGTCCTGCTCCTGCAGGCGGCACAGTACCCTGTCCAGGGTCGGGTCGTCGTCATAGCCGCAATCGACCTGTTGCAGAACTTTCTTGCCCTGCACACGCTTGAGTGTGCGCAGCAGGAATTGCTCAAGCTTCAGCTCTACGCTGAACGCTTCGTCGCTTCCCGGCCACAACTGCATCTTCACCTGGCTACCGGCCTTGACCTGCGGGTCGTCATACGTTGCGGTGAACAGCTCGGTGTCGCCACTTTTTATGCTCATCAGCAGGAACTGACCGTTCTGGCGCTTCCATTGCAAATCCAGTGCTTCGCCGTATTGCGAGACGATGCGCGAAGGCAGCAGTTGTACGAATGGCCGCTCATACATGGCGATACGCCGGTCCAGGTCTTTGGTCTTGCCGTGGCTCTCCCAGGCGCTGACTGCCTCGCTGTAATCGATCGCTGCAGCCGCGTGGTAGCCGATGGGGCTTATGACCAACAATATCCACTGGGTCCAGGCATCAGGCCAGGTTGGGTATTGCGGCACGCTTTTGGCCTTGATCGCTTTCAAGATTTGGAGCACTTTCTTGCGAAACTCATCGTTGGGCTCGATTGTGTCGCTGCCTGGCGCGGCCGGTTTGCTGAGGATTTCCTTCCGCCCACTCGGGAATTCGACGGTGAACTCAGAGTAATCTTTGTTGCACGTCACCCGGCAAGCCTGGGTCTTGACGGCCTCACCTGCACTCAATTGCTTCCACTGCTCGTCGCTGAACACCACCGGCGTGCCATCGGCCAGCGTGAGCACACGGTGGTCGGCTACCTGTGTGGAGCTGGTGATGATCCTGGAGAAACGCCAGGCCCAGCCATCGCCCAGGCCAGCTTCGTTGGCTCGCAGCGCCGAGTAGTGCAGGGTCAGGTCGCATACCGGCCCCAGGCCGTGCAGGCCTTGCAGGGTGGCGATTGGGTAGTGGGCATGGAACAACCCGCTGCGCTCGTCCACACCGGTGCGGTCCTGGTTGCTGGTGTCGAACACCTCGGAGTGGTTGGTGTTGCCGTAGTCTTCGCACAGGAAACTGATTTCCTCGTACTCCCTCATGGGGGCAGGAGGGGTGAACTCGACTGCTTGTGTCCCGTGCCAGAAGTGGGTGGGGTGGAAGGCACCGATATGGCCCACGGTCAGTGCGGTACTGTCCCGGGCGCTTTCCGGATAGGTCAGGTGCAGGTCGTACACGCCGTTTTTGATCGGCCCCACCCAGGTAACCTGGGTGTCGCTGACGTCCACCGGCCAGATGGGGTGTTCACTACGCTGCGGCACACAGGCAGCAACCCGGTAGCCTTTGTCATGCGCGGTCCTGTCAAGGCGGAATACCAGCTCGCCGTTCAAGTCAGTTACGTCGATCTGCACGCTGGCAACCTTTGATGCCACCTTGAACTGCGCTTGTTCAACGGGCATGCGGCCGGGCCAGTCGTCGGTCTCGAGCAGGTAGTTGACGTAATCGCCATCGCTCCAGGTTTTACCGTCGCCGACGTTGTCCACCGTTACCTGCAGCTCGCTGAACCGAAGCACGCGAAGCGGCTCGGTACTGGCACCGATCTGTACCTCCGGCCAAGCCTGGGCTTTGAGGAAGTCGGCCAATGCCTCTAGCCACGACGTCCGGTCGTTGACCTGATCAGCATCCTGAGGTTTGAACAACGCACGGTGCAGCAGCTGGCGGCTGAACGGGTGGCGCACGGTCACCAGCACCGCATGTTCCGGGTCGGCCTTCCAGGCTGACAGCAGGGTGGCACCTGGCAGCAGGTCGGCTGCATCTGGCAGTGTGGTGAAGATGCGCAGCGCGTCACCGCGCTGCCAGAGCCGCAGCTGGTCCGCTTCGTCAGCCCGAGCAGCCTGTGGATCGTACGTGGCCACGCGTAGGTAGGGCGAGACCGGCGAAGCGTTCAGCGCCCTGGCCCAGGCTGCCGGCCATTTGCCTGCGGCGCGTTGGGATTCGCCAGGTGTCCATTGATGTTGAGCGAGCAAACGATGGGTGAAGGCGTCGTAAACCCAGGCCTGCAGGGTTTGTCCGTCCTCCAGCGGTTGCTCGGCCTCAACCGCCTGGCTCTGCCACCAACGCGCCTCGGTAAGGGTTACGCTCAGCTCGGCGCACTGCGGCACCCAGAAGGCATTGCCGCTGGGTGCAGGGGTCACGCTGCTCCCTTCGAGCACGCCCGCCCGCAGCAGGCGGCTGTCACGGTTGATCTGCTCGCACAACGCTTTGGACCACTGCTCGCCAGCCTGAGCGGCAGTAGGGGTAAAGAAGTGATGTTCGTATAGCGCTTGGGTCGTCAGGTCGCGTACTTGCAGGCACAGCGTGTCGCCCTGCCTCGGGCTGAACGACTCGTCGCAGGCCAGGGCCTGTACGATGTTGGCGGCAAACGGCGCGGTGCTGAAGGCGCGATAGCGTGAAGGGCTCCACAGGCGAAGGGGTTCGCTCGCCGTTGAAAAGTTGTTGTCAGCGCTCCAGCCACCGGCGGTGATCGGTTCACCGGCCGCCGCTAGATGGTCGGCAAAGGCTTTTGGCCACTGGCTGATGGAGAGCTCGCCCTTTTGCGCCGTGTAATCGATCTTGCGTATGTCGCCATTCAGCCGGTCGATGAGAACGGCGCTCAGCACTTCGCCTTCGACCAATGCACGGCCGGCCTTGATCGTGCTGCTGGTGCTCCAGCCAGTATCGATACTGCCGAGCCGCTCAAGCGAAAAGTCGCTCATGTCGGGGAGAAAACCGTTATTTCGGGTGGTGATCGCGTAGGGTATCGAGACGGCACGCATTGCCTCCCTGGGCTCATCGATTTCGTGCACCGTCAGCTTGAGCTTCAAGGTGGTGCGCAAGTCTACTGACCAGTCTTTCTTGTGTGCTTCAACCCGGCTTTGGTCGCCGATCTTGCGGAAGAACGGTTGTACAGGCAGGTGAGCGTTCACGCTTTCCACAAATGCATCGATACGCCCGAGCAGGTTGTCGTCATCGGTGGTGTAGTCGAGAACGCAGGGCCAAGATTTGATCGGCTCATTACTGGGGCCATCACGAAGACAGATT
>NZ_BCBG01000097.1:0-1242 GCF_001320485.1 Pseudomonas sp. NBRC 111130 | reverse complement strand
ACCATTAGCTACACGGCGACAGTGGGCGCGCCAGTCACCGGCAGCCCGGTCGTAGTCAGCTTGGCCAACGGCCAGACCATCACCATTCCGGTCGGCCAGAGTTCCGGCACTGCCACGGGTGCCGTGACCAATGACGTCTACCAAGGCCACGCGGCAGTCACCAACAGCATCACCAGCGTCAGCGGTGGCAACTACGAAAACCTGGTCGCAAATCAGGCGCCAGTCAGCACCACCGTTAGCGATGTGCAAGACACCACCACCGTCACCTTGACCGCCTCGTCCTCCGTGGCCGAGGGTGGCACCATTATTTACACCGCAACTGTTGATGCTCCTGTCACGGGAAGTCCGGTCGTGGTCAACCTGGCTAACGGCCAGAGCATCACCATCCCGGTTGGCCAAAGCGCAGGTACCGCCACGGGGGCCGTGACTAACGACGTCTATCAAGGCCACGCGGCCGTCACCAACAGCATTACCAGCGTCAGCGGCGGCAACTACGAAAATCTGGTCGCAAACCAGGCACCGGTCAGCACATCCGTTACCGATGTCCAGGACACCACTAGCGTCACCCTGACCGCCACGCCGTCCGTGGCGGAAGGCGGCACCATTATCTATACGGCAACAGTGGGCGCCCCTGTCACCGGCAGTCCGGTCATAGTCAGCCTGGCCAATGGCCAGAGCATCACCATCCCGGTCGGCCAAAGCTCCGGTACCGCCACCGGCGCCGTGAGCAATGACGTCTACCAAGGCCACGCGGCGGTCACCAACAGCATCACCAGCGTCAGCGGCGGCAATTACGAAAACCTGGTCGCCAATCAGGCGCCCGTCAGTACCACCGTTACCGATGTGCAAGACACCACTACCGTCACCTTGACCGCCTCGTCCTCCGTGGCCGAGGGTGGCACTATCATTTACACCGCCACAGTAGGGGCTCCGGTCACCGGTAGCCCGGTCATAGTCAGCTTGGCCAACGGCCAGACCATCACCATTCCGGTCGGCCAGAGTTCCGGTATCGCCACCGGCGCCGTGAGCAATGACGTCTATCAAGGCCACGCGGCGGTCACCAACAGCATCACCAGCGTCAGAGGCGGCAATTACGAAAACCTGGTCGCCAATCAGGCGCCCGTCAGTACCACCGTTACCGATGTGCAAGACACCACCACCGTCACCTTGACCGCCACGCCTTCCGTGGCCGAGGGTGGCACCATCATTTACACCGCCACAGTAGGTGCTCCGGTCACCGGT
>NZ_BCBG01000096.1:0-1454 GCF_001320485.1 Pseudomonas sp. NBRC 111130 | reverse complement strand
CCCGGCCTCTTGCCAGGAGCTCTCTTAAAATGTCTCAACCGCGTGCCCGAATTGCCTCGCAGCTCGGTGTCGCCCTCGCCATCGTGCTGGCGTTGGTGATTTCCGGCAGTACCCTGTTCGCCCTGCGTGCGCTGGATGACGCCAACCTCGCCACCCGCCAGGCCCACCTGGCCAGCGAGGCGCGACTGCTGGCCGACCAGCTCGATACCTTCCACGGGTCGCTCAAGGACAACACCCAGCGCCTGAGTGGCCTGTTCGAGCGCCGTTTCGCCTCGGGCCTGTCGCTGCACCCTGGCGAAACGGTACAAGTCGCCGGTCAAAGCACGCCCGCCCTGTACCTGGGCGACCAGCTGCTGAACAACGACTTCCAGGTGGTCGACGAATTCCAGCAGATGACTGCCGGCATCGCGACCCTGTTCGTGCGCAGCGGTGATGACTTCGTGCGCATCAGCACCAACCTGAAGAAACAGGACGGCACCCGCGCCATCGGTACCCAGCTCGACCGACAGCACCCCGCCTACAGCAAGCTGCTGGCCGGGCAGATGTACGTCGGCCGCGCCGTGCTGTTCGAGCGCAACTACATGACCCGCTACGTACCCGTCAGCGACAGCAGCGGCCGGGTGATTGCGGTGCTGTTCGTCGGCTTCGACTACACCGACGCACAGAACGCCCAGTTCGCCAACCTCAAGCGCTTCCGCATCGGGACAACCGGTTCGTTGGCCATTCGCGATGACCAGGGCCAATGGCTGGTGCCGCCGGCCAACGCCGACCAGGACCTGTTCAGTGCCAGCGCGCCGTTCGCCGAGGGCCCCTGGACCGTGGTGGCGAGCATGCCCAAGGCGGAAATCCGCGAGGTGACCTGGAGCGTTGGCCTGCGTCTTGCCATCGGCAGCCTGCTGGCGATGCTGCTGGCCGTGGCCGCCACCCTTTGGCTGCTGCGCCGCAAGCTGCGCCCGCTGGATGACCTGGTGCGTCAGGCCGAGGCACTGGGTGCCGGCGACCTGAATGCGCGCCTGAGTGTGACCAGCCATGACGAGATCGGCCAGCTGGCCCGCAGCTTCAACCAGATGGGCGAGGCGCTGGCGACCATGGTCGAGCACATTCGCAGTGCTTCCGAGCAGGTCAGCAGCCGTGCGCGTTCGCTGTCCGGGTTGTCTACCGGTGCCTGTGAAGGCATGGACCAGCAGTCCGGCGAGATCACCAGCATGGCCGGTGCGGTGGAGGAATTCAGCGCGACGTCGATGAACATCGCCGACAACATGGCGGGTACCGAGCGTATGGCCCGTGACAACGCCCAGCAGACCCGCATCGGCCGCAGTGCCATGGACGAAGCGTCGAGTTCGCTGCGCCAGATTGCCGAAGCGCTGGGTGGCACCGCCACTGTCATGAACAGCCTGGGCGCTCGTTCGCAGGAGATCGGCGGTATCATAAGCGTGATCACCGATTGCCGAACA
>NZ_BCBG01000095.1:0-2308 GCF_001320485.1 Pseudomonas sp. NBRC 111130 | reverse complement strand
GTCCCCACTTCAAAGCCTCCCACCTATCCTACACAAGCAAATTCAAAGTCCAGTGCAAAGCTATAGTAAAGGTTCACGGGGTCTTTCCGTCTAGCCGCGGATACACTGCATCTTCACAGCGATTTCAATTTCACTGAGTCTCGGGTGGAGACAGCGCCGCCATCGTTACGCCATTCGTGCAGGTCGGAACTTACCCGACAAGGAATTTCGCTACCTTAGGACCGTTATAGTTACGGCCGCCGTTTACCGGGGCTTCGATCAAGAGCTTCGCTTGCGCTAACCCCATCAATTAACCTTCCGGCACCGGGCAGGCGTCACACCCTATACGTCCACTTTCGTGTTTGCAGAGTGCTGTGTTTTTAATAAACAGTCGCAGCGGCCTGGTATCTTCGACCGGCATGGGCTTACGGAGCAAGTCCTTCACCCTCGCCGGCGCACCTTCTCCCGAAGTTACGGTGCCATTTTGCCTAGTTCCTTCACCCGAGTTCTCTCAAGCGCCTTGGTATTCTCTACCTAACCACCTGTGTCGGTTTGGGGTACGGTTCCCAGTTATCTGAAGCTTAGGAGCTTTTCTTGGAAGCATGGCATCAACCACTTCGCGCTCTAATGAGCACTCGTCATCAGCTCTCGGCCTTGAAATCCCGGATTTGCCTAAGATCTCAGCCTACCACCTTAAACTTGGACAACCAACGCCAAGCTGGCCTAGCCTTCTCCGTCCCTCCATCGCAATAACTGGAAGTACAGGAATATTAACCTGTTTTCCATCGACTACGCTTTTCAGCCTCGCCTTAGGGACCGACTAACCCTGCGTCGATTAACGTTGCGCAGGAAACCTTGGTCTTTCGGCGTGCGAGTTTTTCACTCGCATTGTCGTTACTCATGTCAGCATTCGCACTTCTGATACCTCCAGCAAGCTTCTCAACTCACCTTCACAGGCTTACAGAACGCTCCTCTACCGCATCACCAGAAGGTGATACCCGTAGCTTCGGTGCATGGTTTGAGCCCCGTTACATCTTCCGCGCAGGCCGACTCGACTAGTGAGCTATTACGCTTTCTTTAAAGGGTGGCTGCTTCTAAGCCAACCTCCTAGCTGTCTAAGCCTTCCCACATCGTTTCCCACTTAACCATGACTTTGGGACCTTAGCTGACGGTCTGGGTTGTTTCCCTTTTCACGACGGACGTTAGCACCCGCCGTGTGTCTCCCATGCTCGGCACTTGTAGGTATTCGGAGTTTGCATCGGTTTGGTAAGTCGGGATGACCCCCTAGCCGAAACAGTGCTCTACCCCCTACAGTGATACATGAGGCGCTACCTAAATAGCTTTCGAGGAGAACCAGCTATCTCCGAGCTTGATTAGCCTTTCACTCCGATCCACAGGTCATCCGCTAACTTTTCAACGGTAGTCGGTTCGGTCCTCCAGTCAGTGTTACCTAACCTTCAACCTGCCCATGGATAGATCGCCCGGTTTCGGGTCTATACCCAGCGACTAAACGCCCTATTAAGACTCGCTTTCGCTACGCCTCCCCTATTCGGTTAAGCTCGCCACTGAATATAAGTCGCTGACCCATTATACAAAAGGTACGCAGTCACCTAACAAAGTAGGCTCCCACTGCTTGTACGCATACGGTTTCAGGTTCTATTTCACTCCCCTCTCCGGGGTTCTTTTCGCCTTTCCCTCACGGTACTGGTTCACTATCGGTCAGTCAGTAGTATTTAGCCTTGGAGGATGGTCCCCCCATGTTCAGACAAAGTTTCTCGTGCTCCGTCCTACTCGATTTCATTGACAAGAGATTTTCGTGTACGGGGCTATCACCCACTATGGCCGCACTTTCCAGAGCGTTCCACTAATCTCAAATCAACTTAAGGGCTGGTCCCCGTTCGCTCGCCACTACTAAGGGAATCTCGGTTGATTTCTTTTCCTCAGGGTACTTAGATGTTTCAGTTCCCCTGGTTCGCCTCTTGTACCTATGTATTCAGTACAAGATACTCAGCTTATGCTGAGTGGGTTCCCCCATTCAGAGATCTCTGGATCACAGTCTGTTTGCCGACTCCCCAAAGCTTATCGCAGGCTACCACGTCTTTCATCGCCTCTGACTGCCAAGGCATCCACCGTATGCGCTTCTTCACTTGACCATATAACCCCAAGCAATCTGGTTATACTGTGAAGACGACATTCGCCGAAAATTCGCATGTTGCGCTTTCGCGCAGAACTCACAAATTTTACCTTAGCCTGATCCACCAGCAGTGAAACTGGTGTTCAGTCTATATCTATCACATATCCGAATTTTTAAAGAACGATCTGACAAAAG
>NZ_BCBG01000094.1:0-2784 GCF_001320485.1 Pseudomonas sp. NBRC 111130 | reverse complement strand
AGCTTGCTCCATGCGGTGTTTGCGACATCTCTTTTCGTACAGAGCCTAGATCTATGAACACCAATCGATGAACAGGTGCGTTCATCTCAGGAGCATTGAGCGAGTAATCGAGCGCTATTGTGGCGCTTATGAACATACATCGCCCACTTGTTAAATCTTATAAAGAGCTTTACCGGGCCTGTAACAGATCCAGCCATTCGTCCATTGATCTGTCCGCTTGCCCGTCTTGGGTTGTCCTCTAGAAACAATTGCCAGAGGCACGCTCATGCGCCAGTTACTCAAATCGATATCCCTTCCCCTTACCTGCACTCTGTTGTGGGCTTGTTCCGCTGCCGAGACGAAGTCGCCTGTGGTGACTCCAGGCAGGCCCGAGTCGGCTGAAACGCAGCTGCTGGTGGCCGGCGCTGCGACGCTGCAATCCAAGCCACCCATTGAAGCAATCAACGCCTATCTGGATGGCTTTCACTTCTATAACGGCCACCCGGATGTGCAGATGGAAGCGCATCACTACTGCTCAATTCTGAATGAGGATGTCATTCAGTGCGTCATCTTTGACGGTAACACCAAGGGCGCGAAAATCATGGGTGTCGAGTACATCATCGATGAGAAACTCTTCGCGTCGCTGCCGGCCAAGGAAAAGGCAATGTGGCACAGCCATGGCTATGAGGTCTCCTCTGGCCAGTTGATCGCTCCAGGCATACCCGCGCCAGCCGAGCATGCCCTGATGGAGCGCCTGGCACATACCTATGGCAAGACCTGGCACACCTGGCATACCGACCAGGACAAAGCACTGCCTGTCGGTGTGCCGCAATTGATGATGGGCTTCACCGCCGATGGCCAGGCTGACGCTGCGATGGTCGCGCAGCGCAATCGGCGCTTGGGCGTCGATACGTCCAGAAACAAGGCGCAGCGGGCCGGTATTCGAATACCGGCACGTGATCCCGGTGCGGATGGCTGGCAGCATGGCAACGTCATTCAAATCACCGATCCAACCGGTGCTCACCTGCACCGGCCCGCGGCATCGACACCAGAGAAAACAAACAGTCGCTCCAGCCAGTAGCGGGACGCGCTGGCGTCATGCCTTGCTCAACTGTTCTGGTAAACCGACCCTGCTAATTGCGAGCATGCTGCAGATGTTCAAACCCTACCTTTGCCACGAAGTCAGATGGGCGAGATGCCCAAGCCCCCTAATTGCCGTAGAATCGCGCGCCCGAAATTCAACAGGCCTGCGAGAGGGAACTTCAGTGCAACGGGTAATGATCATTGGCCAGCCAGGGGCCGGGAAGAGTACGCTGGCGCGCAAGCTTGGCGAGCGCACGGGCTTGCCGGTCGTGCATATCGACACGATTCATTGGCAGCCAGGGTGGGTCGAGCGCAGCCGGGACGAAAAGACCCGTCTTTGCCATGAGGTCGAGGCTCGTGAGCGCTGGATCTTCGAAGGCGGGCATTCGACCACCTGGAACAGCCGGCTGGCCCGTGCTGACATGTTGATCTGGGTTGACCGCTCGGCGCCGCTTCGATTCTGGCGCGTCCTGCTCAGAACCCTGTTGAACCGCGGTCGACCCCGGCCCGACTTGCCGGACAACTGCCCGGAATTGCTGGCCAACCTACCGGCGTTTCTCAGGTTCATGTGGCAGACCAGAACCTCGTCGCGGGAGGCGATGAGGCGACTGGTGGCAACGGCCCCATCGGGCTGTCGCGTGGTCTGCCTGCGGACCAATCGGGATACCGATGTCTTCCTCGCGACGCTCGGCACGCAGCCTGACCAGGTCAAGCAGGCTCATTAGAGCCCGGTTCGCGCTTGTCGGGCGGCAAGCGCGTGCCATTGCGGCGTTAAAAATGCGCTTTGAACAATACGCTCAGCGCATTCTGGTCGGTCGGAAACCCGTGGCTGTCCTCGATCCCATATTTGTCCGACCAGTAATCCCATTCCACACCAGCGTAAAAGCGCTTGGCCGTGTACCCCAGCGCTTTACCGACGTCGTACTTGATCTGCGGGTTGAAGTGAAAACTCTTGGCCACGTAGTTCGAGGTGCCCTTGCGGCCGACGTCATTCACATACCACTCAAGGTACCCGTCAAACAGAATGTCGGAACGGCCCAACGGAAGCGTCATCGCCCAGGTCGGGTTGATCTGCCACTGCCCCGCTGCCTTGCCGGTGATGCCATCGGGCTTGCGATAGTAGGTGTTGAGCGAAAAGCGATCGAACCCTGGCAGCAGCAGGTCCACCGCTGGCCCAAGCAGGTACCGGCGAATGCGCCCCTCGCCACGCTCGTAGGTGGCGGCGATCAGCACATCCTTGATCACACCGTAGCGCAGGTTCTGCCCGCTGACCTTGCCCAGCGACAGCCGCGGTGAAAACTCCCCGTAATAGGTGTAGCCCTCCTTACCGGACAAGCCGTTCGACCATTTGTTGTCGACGAACAGGAACACATCCCCCCAGGTCCAGCCGCTGGCATGTTCGTAGGTGATGGTTTGCTGGATGTCGTTGCCGGTGCCATCGACCTTGTAGTTGTGGCCGTAGAGGTAACTGAGGCTGTTGTCGCTCCACATCAGCGGAGCGGCCTGGACGGTGGCAGTGGCCAGGCTGCAGAGCGGCAGCAAGCCGTGGCAGAACCAGGCGAGAGGGTTGAGTTTCATGGCTATCCCTTGGGTCGAGGTCGGTGAGGGTTACCGGCAAGGGATAACGGACAGACCTCGTCTCTGGCCACGCAGCAACGCATGGCGCCACCCTTGCCGGGTGCGCGGCATAAAGCCGCCAGAGCAATGTCCCATGCCCGAACC
>NZ_BCBG01000093.1:0-2806 GCF_001320485.1 Pseudomonas sp. NBRC 111130 | reverse complement strand
AGTGCCGACGTTAACGTGGGGAAGGGAACGATCAAACTTTTCCTTAGCCATCGATACAATCCTCCGCAGAAGAAAATAGTCTTACGCTGATAAAACAAAGGCAGATATTTTCATATCTGCCTTGTTTATATGGAGCTCTTGAGCGGACTTGAACCGCTGACCTCACCCTTACCAAGGGTGTGCTCTACCAACTGAGCTACAAGAGCGAAACACTTTGCGCAAAATCCAGCAAACTTGGAGCGGGTAGCGGGAATCGAACCCGCATCATCAGCTTGGAAGGCTGAGGTTCTACCACTAAACTATACCCGCGGAGCTTGCGGCTCTCGCTAAAACTGGTGGAGGGAGAAGGATTCGAACCTTCGAAGCTCTCGCAACGGATTTACAGTCCGTCCCCTTTGACCGCTCGGGAATCCCTCCAGATGTGGCCGGCATTCTATTTGTCTGCCGTCCCAGTGTCAAGCTTTTTTTCAAATTTTTTCAATCAAATCTGAAACTTAGCTGCTTTGACACTCGCTTCCAGTTCTACCACCTGAGTGGTGTTCCCTGTGAAGCGGGCGCCATTCTATCAAGCTATTCACCAGTTGCAATACCCTGGCAGAAAATAATTTTATGTTTTAAGTCTTTGAAATCGTTGGAAAGAGTCTCGAGAACGGTTTGATCCAGCAAACGCTCGCTTTCCGGGGAAATCTTGAGCCAGGAACCTTCAGCGCCAGGCAACTGGCCAGACACCGGCACAGCATTGATGTCCAGGCTCAGCAGGCGCTGTCGCAACGCATCGAGTTGATCGCGAGCCATCAGGCCACCTACCACCAGGCATTCATCGCGTCGCCGGGCCGGTGCAGATACACCGGTCTCCTTGAGCAGACGGATCTCTTGCTGATTTCCTTTGTACAACGACAACGGGGCGACGTCCTTCGCCTTCAGCGGGGCTTCCTGTTGGTGCCAGACGTAATAGAAGACGTTAAGCACCAGCAACAGCAGAAACAACCAACGCATAAGCACCTCAGTCCAGTGGACAGGCTATGGCCAGACCGACAAATACCAAGTCAGGGACGACCCTGCCCTGCGGCGCCGCCTCTCGTACCAACGGCGCATCCCCTCCCGTCAGGAACACCGTGAAGTCTTCACCCCACAAAGCCCGCGCCTGCTCGAGCTGCGTGCGGGCAAAACCCTGCAGCATCAATACACAACCGCGCTCTACCGCTTCGACTGTGGAGCGCCCTGGCGCAAGGCTGCTCAATGCCCGCTCAGCCGAAGCGTCGTCATAGCGAATACGGCGCGTATGCGTACGCAGTTGGCTGCGCATGAGTGGCATACCTGGGCAGATGTAGCCACCCAGGTGCTCGCCATCGGCCGATACAAAGTCGGCCTTGGCCGCTGTGCCCAGATCAATGACCAGGCAGGCGCCCTTGGCGAGATGGAACCCACCCAAGGCCGCGAGCCAGCGATCCATGCCGAGGCGCTGGTAATCGTCATAACCATTGCGCACACCTGCCATTTCTTGTGCAGGTTCGGCAACCCGGGCAACCACTGCAAAAGCCTTGGCGATCAATGCGCAGAGGGCAGCGGTTTCATCCTCGCTACGCACACTGACGATTCGACAACCGGTAAGACGCAACGATTGCAGGGCCGCAACCTCGTCTACCAGCGCCTGGTCCGAATCGACAATGCCACCACCTACAATGGTGGCGTCGGCAGCATGAATGACACGCCACTTGATGAAGCTGTTTCCGCAATCGAGCTCAAGAATCATCACGCAACCTCAAACTGAGCTCACCACCACTGAAGCTCTTTTCCACACCGTCGACTTCAAGGCGCAATCCACCCTGCCCATCCACCCCCAGCACTACACCATCGATACGGGTGGCACCGGCGATGAGCGATACATTACGCCCCTGCCACAGATGCGACTGTTCCCACTCCTCCTGGAATGCCGCAAAACCGTAGCCCCGATGACGGGCCAATTCATGTTGCAGTTGCCGGCTGAGCATGGCCACCAGGCGATTGCGATCAATTGTCACTCCAACCTCACGTCGCATCGAGGTCCACTGCTGATCGACCTGGTCATTGACCTGCATGTTCACATTGATGCCGATGCCAAGCACCACATGGCAGACGTCTGCTGGATCGCCCACTAGCTCCAGAAGAATACCGGTGATCTTCTGCCCGCGAACCAAGACATCATTGGGCCACTTCAGCCCCACGTCCTCTACCCCAAACGCCTGCAGCGTGCGCATCACGGCCAATCCGACCACCAGACTGAGCCCCTCCAACTGACGCATGCCACCATCTACGCGCAAAACCAGGCTGTAATAGAGGTTTTCTGCAAATGGACTTATCCACATGCGCCCTCGTCGGCCACGCCCAGCGCTTTGACGCTCGGCCAGGACCAGGAATGGCGCTGATTGTCCTTCACTGGCAAGCCGCAGGCCTTCGGCGTTGGTCGAATCGATTGTTTCGTGGATGAAAACGGGCCAGCGCTCACCCTCGGTGAGCTCAGCGATCGCCTGCGCATCAAGCAAGCTCAGCGGCGCAACCAACTGGTAACCACGCCCTCGAACTTTATGAATGGTGAGGTTCAGCTCACTTTCCAGGTGTTGCAGCTGCTTCCAAACGGCGCTGCGACTCACCCCGAGGGCTGCCCCCAAGGTTTCTCCGGAATGGAACCGGCCATCCTTGAGGAGATTCAACAACTTCAGCATGCCAGTCTCGACTTGGAATAAGGCTGGCATGATAGCTAGGGGTCGTTGGCTTGCATAGGAAAAGGGCTGCGCATGGCTGCGACAAATGCCTGCATTCAGCCCAG
>NZ_BCBG01000092.1:0-3073 GCF_001320485.1 Pseudomonas sp. NBRC 111130 | reverse complement strand
AGGCACGGGACATTGCTCTTGCGCCCCTGACCGGGCGTACATCCGGGTGGATGATTGCACGCGGGCCGTCGGCCCCGGGGCAAGAGAGCAGTGTCAGTCGTGAACGCTCGCCTTTCTCCAGTTGCGTCGCTTCTCCACTCGGGCTTCTCGCCGAGGGGCCGACCAGGGCCCCCGACGGATTTCGAATCGAGGTGGAGAACAATCATGAAAAACCGCTTTGGCTTGACTCAACCGCTTCGCTCGCTGCTGGCAGGGCTCGGTGTGCTGCTGGTGGGCGCGCCTGCGGCCATGGCCGGCGATCAGGTCGTGCTGCTGACCTCCTGGTACGCCCAGGCTGAACAGGGCGGCTTTTACCAGGCCCTGGCCGAAGGCCTTTACGAGAAAGAAGGGCTGGAGGTGACCATCCGCATGGGTGGCCCGCAGGTCAATGGCATGCAGCTGCTGGTCAGCCGGCAAGCCGACTTCATCGTCAACTATGACCTGCAGATCCTCAAGAGCGTGGAGCAAGGCCTGCCGGTAGTGGCGGTGGCCGCGCCGTTTCAGGGTGACCCGCAGGGCTTGATGACCCACGCCGACGTCTCCGGCCTGGACGGGCTGAACAACAAGCAGGTCCTGGTATCGACGTCCGGCCAGCAAACCTGGTGGCCCTGGCTCAAGGGCAAGTACCAGCTGCAGGACAGCCAGGCCCGCCCTTATACCTTCAACCTGCAGCCCTTCCTTGCAGGCGCCGACACCACCCAGCAGGCCTACGCCAGCTCAGAGCTGTTCCAGGCCATCAAGGCTGGCCAACAGCCCAACTTCTTCCTGTTCGCCGATGCGGGTTACCCGCCCTACGGCTCGACCGTCGCCACCCGCCAGGACCTCATCGATCAGCACCCGCAGCGCGTCGCTGCGTTCGTGCGCGCCTCGCTCGAGGGCTGGAAGCGTTATCTGGACAACCCCGCCGCAGGTAATGCGCTGATCAAGCGTGACAACCCCAACATGAGCGATGAACTGCTGGCCTGGGGCGTCTCGACCCTCAAGCAACACCAGTTGCTGACCCGCGGCGACGCGGCACTCCACGGCATTGGCACCATGAGTGACGCGCGCTGGCAGGCGACCCGCGATTTCATGGTCGAGGCTGGCCTGCTTGGCGCTGGCGCGCCCTGGCAGAAGGCCTACACCACACGCTTCGTGCAGGACCTCCATGTGCTGCCCGGCACCAACCAGGCTGCCAGCCGCTGACCCGTTCAGGCACTTGAACCCCTAAGGAACCGAATCATGTTGGTCACCAAACAACCCGTATTGCGTCGCTTCTGGTACGCCCTTCTGCCGATGACCGCCCTGGACGACGGGCCAAAGCCCTTCACCCTGCTCGGGGAAGCCCTGGTGCTGTGGAAGCGCCCCGACGGCACGCCGGTCGCCATGCGCGACCGCTGCTGCCACCGCACCGCCAGGCTGTCCAAAGGTTTTGTCAGCGAAGACGGCAACATCGCCTGCGGCTACCATGGCTGGGAGTACGACTGCACGGGCGCCTGCGTGAAGATCCCGCAGAACCCGACAGGGGCAATCCCTGCCGGGGCAGCCGTCAAGGCTTACCATTGCCAGGCACGTTACGGCTATGCCTGGGTGGCCCTGGACGATCCGCTGCAGCCGATCCCCGACTTCCCCGAGGATGGCGCCCCTGGTTACCGGCGCATCTTCCAGTTCTACGAAGAATGGAAAACCAGCCCGCTGCGGGTCATGGAAAATTCATTCGACAACTCGCACTTCTCGTTTGTGCACAAGGCCAATTTCGGTTTGTTCGACCAGCCGCAACCGGCCAGCTACGCGTTCCGCGAAACCGACTACGGTTTCGAAGCCGAGACCCGCGTGCCGGTCCGCAACCCCGAGGCCAGCTTCGCCATCACCGGCAGCCGTGCGCCGATCACCGAGCGCCATCTGGTCAACCGCTATTACCTGCCGTTCTCGCGACGCTTCGGCTGCATGTACCCGGAAAGTGGCATCCATCACATCATCTACAACTGCGCCACACCGATCGATGACGGGCGCCTGATGCTGGTGCAGTGGCTGTACCGCAACGACAGCGAAGCACAGTGCTCGACCCAGGCGCTGATCGACTGGGACGCGGCGATCACCGCCGAGGACCGCGACATTCTCGAGGCCACTGACCCCGACGCCTGCGTCGATACCCGTCGGCGCGTCGAGCTGCACATGCCCTCTGACAAGCCCGGCCTGGTGATCCGCCGGCAATTGCTGGGCTTGCTCGAAGCCCATGGCGAAAGCGAAGTGTTCGCCAGCCATTGAATGCCGTTCAGCGCCCCGGTGCGCCGGGGCCTCTGCCACCGCACATAGCCAAATGGGAACGCGCCCATGTTGATACAGACCCTGTCCGAAGCCGACGCCCGACCACAGGCCCGCGTGCCTGCCGATACCATAAGCGCCGAGACCCCGCTGTTCGCCAACCAGGTGGAAAAGACCTACAGCAATGGCACCCACGCCTTGCGCCGCGTCAGGCTGGCGATCCAGCGCGGCGAGTTCGTCTCGCTGCTGGGGCCCTCCGGTTGCGGCAAAAGCACGTTGTTGAAGATGTTCGCCGGCCTGGAACAACCCTCAGCTGGCCATGTGCGCTGGTGGGGCAAGGACGCCCCCGAGCGCGCCCCGCAGGGCGATGGGACAAGCCAGCGCCTGGCGATGGTGTTCCAGGAAGCTACCTTGATGCCGTGGGCCAGGGTGCAGGACAACGTGCGGCTGCCCCTGGACCTGGCGGGTGTGCCTCGCGCGCAAAGCCAGGCCAGGGTGCAAGCGGCGCTGGAACGGGTTGGCCTGGGTGCATTCGGTGCCGTTTACCCGCGCGAGCTGTCTGGCGGCATGCAGATGCGCGCATCGATTGCCCGCGCACTGGCCACCGAGCCCAACCTGCTGTTGATGGACGAGCCGTTCGGCGCGCTTGACGAATTCACCCGCAACAAGCTCGACAGCGACCTGCGCCGCCTCTGGGCGGAGCGCGACCTGACGGTGGTGTTCGTCACCCATAGCATCTTCGAGGCGGTTTACCTGTCGTCGCGGGTGGTGGTGATGGGCGCCCGCCCCG
>NZ_BCBG01000091.1:0-3248 GCF_001320485.1 Pseudomonas sp. NBRC 111130 | reverse complement strand
TTGGCCGTTAGTGAAGTCGATCAGAATTTGCGCTTCCAGGGCCAGTACTTCGATGGTGAAACCGGGCTGCACTACAATACGTTCCGCTATTATGATCCCGCTCTCGCGAGATTTATCACACAAGATCCAATTGGTTTATTTGGAGGATTCAATTTATATAGTTACGCACCTAGTTCGACTGGTTGGCTTGACCCGTTGGGATGGTGTGTCACGACCAATGTCACAAGGGGAGTGGCGGGTCAGCCATTGAAAGCGACTGCTACAATTACAAAAGGTGATCTGAAGTCTGGCACGGCAACCAATCAGTCCTCGAGAGCTTGGGCCAGAATGATGGGCAATTCCGATGATGATGCTGGACACATCATTGGTAAGCTCTTAGGAGGTTCCGGAGGGAAAGATGGCGTCTTCCCTCAATTAAAAGGCATAAATCGTGGCCAATTCAGAGCTTTCGAATCTCAGGTTGCAAACGTGGTTCAGAAAAAAGGCGCTGTGGATGTTGAAGTAAACTTCATATATGGTAACGGTGGCACCCGCCCTACATCTATAACTTATGATGTCTTCCATCAGGGCGAAAAAATACTTGAGGGAATTTTTGGAAATTAATATGTCGAGAAAAAATATTTCAGAGGATGTGCCGAATGCTCTTGTCGCGTTCATGGAAGAGATGAATGCATGGGAGTTGGACTTTTTTGATAAGCGAAAAAAAGCCCTCAGCGAAGGAGTTGATGATCCAAAGCTAAAGGAGGCGTATGCGCAGAGGTTAGAGTTGATTCTTAGCAAATACGTTATTAAGGATAAGTTTAATTATGGTCGCCTTATAGATTTAGGCTGCACCAAGCCTGCAACCTACGATCCTGATGTCGATGAAATTAAAGTCTTGGGCAGCGATGAAAAAAATATAACCGTGCAAGTTCAGCAAGTCAAAGGGGCTGAAACAATTTCGAAAATTTACATGATGTTTAAAGAAGGTGAGTGGAAAGTAAAAAAGAAAGAGATATTGAGTTTTGATGAAAAATGGCGTCGTGCTCCATTGTGAATCTGTTGCTAAAGTTGGCGTTGCTGAATGGATAAGTACAGCGACCTGCCCGGAGGACTGACTTAGGCTCTGTACGAAAAGAGATGTCGCAAACACCGCATGGAGCAAGCTAGTGAGACCATTGCGGCATAACTTTTCGCGAGCTTGTCGAAGCGGGTCACGATCCGGCGGTTCTCTTTCAGCCAGCCGAACATGCGCTCGATGATGTTGCGCTGTCGGTATTTGGGCCGGTCAAACAGTCTGGGTAAGCCAGGCTTGGGCTTGCGCTTCATCGAGCGCAGCGGGATGACGGGTTGCATTCGATATAGGTCGCAGTAGCGGCGTAGCGCTTCTGCGTCGTAGCCCTTGTCGGCAAGCAGCCATTTGCAGCGCTTGCGCGGGCGGCCACATTGGCTCGATGGAATGCTGACCTCGTCCAACAGTGGTTGTGCGTAGCTGATGTCACTGGCTTGACCGCCAGAGAGGAGAAAGCGCAGCGGTGTTCCGTTGGCGTCGCAGAGCATGTGGATTTTGGTTGTCAGGCCACCGCGACTGCGGCCTAGAGCATGATCGGCAGGCTCGTCAGGCCCCCTTTCTTTCCGGCGCCAGATGAGGCTCGGATTGCGCGTATTGCGGTTGAGTCGATCATCCAGGTTTGCAGATCGATCAAGCCCTGCTCATTCAATCGCAGGTGCAGACGTTTGAGCATCTGCTCGAAAGTCCCTTGGTTTCGCCAGCCCCGAAACCGCTGATACACCGTTGACCATGGGCCGAAGCGCTCTGGCATATCTCGCCATGCAGCACCTGAGCAGAGCACCCAAAGCACGCCATCGAGCATCAGCCGGTCGCTCAGTCGGGGGCGGCCTCGGCCATGGGTTTCGATGAAGAGATCGGAGACCACATCCCAGGCCTCGTCCGTGAGTTCGTAGCGCCTTGCCATCACAGAATTCCTTTCCGTTAATGGCGCGTGACTCTACAAAATCTCAGCGCTAAAGGAGCGGCGATTAGGTTTCTCGGGATTTCGTACAGAGCCTAATCTCTACGGGTATGTGCTGAATCCAAATAATTGGATAGATCCTATCGGGTTGACTCCATGCATGGGCAAGCCATCACAGCGTAGTGCCGGGGGTACGGGGAATAAATACGATCCAGTAAATGGGCAAGGTCTTTACGTATTAACGGAAAATGGAGTTGTTAAGTACGTTGGGCGAGGTGATGCACCTGCTCGCTTAGGTGTGCATGCTGCCACTCCAGGGAAATCTCATTTACAACAGCATGTGATTTTTGATAATAATTTAACCAAGGCCGAGGCCAAGTTTCTAGAGCAACAAATCATGGACCTCAATGGGGGAGTGCTATCTACAAATGGGGTTACAAACTTGTTGAATAGAATCAGGTCGTATAGCCCTTCCAATCCTAATGCTCCAATTTATGACGTGGCTGGGCATAGTCCTGGCTGGGGAAGTGATGTACTATCTGACGCTTTGGCGAAAATGAAGGGGCTCGGCCCATGAAAGGAGTAGAATCTATGCAGGCAGGTGATTTTTTTTCTATTCCTATGGAGGATGGTAGGTTCGCAATCGGCCAAATAATTTGGTTAGGAATAGATAGTAAGGAGCAAAAATTTAAAAAGATATTCGCTTTTGCAGTACTGTCGGTAGGTACTGATGAGATAGTGTCTGAGGGTGAAGAGTATTTGGTATTCAAAGATCACCGAGGGGATTTTAGGGTGATGTTCACGGCTGTGGATAAGTTGAAGACGGGAGAGTGGCCTATTATAAAGCGTGGAGTGGTTTCTGATCCCTCGATGAAGGATTTGGAGTTTAATATGGCGGGGACTCTCTATCGGCGGGGAGTTCCGGTTAGAGTATTGGCCATTGATGAATACCAAAATCACATGCTAATGGGTGTCTCCGGCTTTGCGTTGATCGAAAGATTCCTGCAGCAATATTAAAAGTCCAGGTGACTCGGTGGTTTGGCTCCTTAAGAAAATGCTGAATTGACAATTGCGTGAGCGCCCCGAGCGCAGCACGCTGTTCGAGCGCGACGCCATTGGCCGGTTACTGGCCAAGGTCAACCGCGATGCGCGGCAAGACTTCGCCTACGACAACGCTGACCGCTTGCTGAGCATTCAGCGCCAGCCGACGCCTACTGGCAAACAGCTGGGCATCACCGAGGAAAAGCTCGGCTACAGCTATGACCTTTTAGGTCGACTGACACAGGAACTGAGTCC
>NZ_BCBG01000090.1:0-3386 GCF_001320485.1 Pseudomonas sp. NBRC 111130 | reverse complement strand
TATCGCACAGGCATTGAGGCTAGCGCAGGACCTGTGGGAGCGGGCGTGCCCGCGAAGAGGCCATCACCGATGTCACATGAACCAGCGGTACTCCCGCGCACTGACTTCCTGCATGAACGCCAGATGGTCCTGGCGCTTGTTCTCGCAGTACACCATCACGAACTCTTCCCCCAGCCCTTCGTTCACTGCCGGGTGACTGCGCATGGCCGCGACCGCGCCGAGCATGTCCTTGGGGAAATCGATGCCGCTGCTGCGATCTTCGTTCAGCGGCGCAATCGGCTCCTGCGCGGCATCCAGCCCATGCTCCATGCCACACAGGATCGCCGCCAGCACCAGGTACGGGTTGGCATCCGCCCCCGCCAGCCGGTGCTCGATACGCAGATTGCGCGCATCCGATTCGGGAATGCGAATGCACGCATCGCGGTCCTCGAACCCCCAGCTCGCACGGCTGGCGGCATTGACCATGGCGCCATAGCGGCGAAATGCATTGTGGTTGGCCGCGAAGATCGGCATGCAATGCGGCAGCAGCGCCAGGCAGCCGGCCACCGCGTGGCGTAGCGGGCGCTGCTGGTCGGCGGCCAGCAGGTTGTTGCCGGCCTGGTCGTACAGGCTCACATGCACGTGCATGCCGCTGCCAGGCGCCTGCAGGTAGGGCTTGCTCATGAACGAGGCGCGCAGCCCGTGCTTGAGCGCGACGCCGCGGGTGCTGCGGCAGAACAGGGCGGCCCAGTCGGCCGCCTGCAGGCCGTCGTCGCAGTGGCCGAAGTTGATCTCGAACTGGCCGGGGCCCAGTTCGGCGGTGATCACGTTGGCGTCCACGCCCTGCGCCTGGGCAGTGTCGACCATGTCATGCAGCACGTCGCTGAAGCGCGACAGCCGTTCGATGTGCATGTTGGGTTGGTCGTCCGGGTCATCGCTGAGCGGGTCGCGGGGGAACTGCGGCAGCCCTTGCTTGAGCGCCCGGTCGAACAGGTAGAACTCCAGTTCGAACGCCACCACCGGGCGGATGCCACGTCGCTCGAGGCGCTGCAGCACGCGGGCGAGGACTTCGCGGGGTTCGAACTCGATAGGCGCGGCAGTACCGTCGGAGCTGATCAGCATCTGCCCCAGTGGCTCGCGCTCCCAGGTCACCGGCTTGAGCGTGCCGGGGATCAGGCGGCGGATGGCATCCGGGTCGCCGTCGTTGAAGCAGTAGTCGCCGATCGGGAACAGCCCACCTTGTACCCCCAGCAGTACGCAATTCTGCGGCAGTTTCAGCGGGCTGCCGGCGGCGACCTTTTCCAGCATGTCGATCGGGTAGCGCTTGCCGTAGAAGTGCCCAGGGATGTCCAGGCTGAGCAGGTCGACATGGCTGACGTCGGGGTGGCGGGCACGGAACGCGCGGACTTCACTGAGCAGATCGGGAAAGCCTGTTGTTAGGGTCATGCTGTGCTCTCATCGGAATACCCAGAGGACGCGGGTCGTCTGGTCGGTCAGGTTGGCGTAGCGAAAGTGGCGGTTGGGCGGCAGCTGGAAGCTGTCGTTGGGCGCCAGGGTCACGGCTTGTTCGTCATCGGCAAGCCAGAGGGTCAGTTCGCCCTCGAGGACGAAACCACCTTGCTCGGAGCTGTCGTCCAGGTGCCCCTCGCCACTGCTGGCGCCGGGCGCCAGATGGCTTTCGAGCATGGCGAAACGGCCGTTGAGGGTCGGTGAGACCAGCACGTCGCTGATGCCTTCGGCGTAGTAGATGGTGCGCCGCTCGCCGGGGCGGGTGACCCAGTCCAGCGCGGGTGGCTGGCTGGCCTGGTAGAAGTAGGTGGTCGGCACCTGCAGGGCTTCGCTGATGGCCGTAAGGTCGGCCACGGTCGGCTGCGACAGGCCGCGTTCGACCTGGGACAGAAAGCCCAGCGAGCGTTTGACCTTGCCCGCCAGCTCATCGAGGGTCAGCCCGCGGTGCTTGCGCAAGTCGCGAATCAGCAGGGCCAGGCCCTGGGCGTCTTCAGACATGATCGCGCATCCTGTACCAGGCCTTGGCCGCTGCCTCCAGCGGTGCGGCCAGCAGGTCACCGCCCGGGAAGCGGCCGTTGTCGATGCCCTGGTACAACGCCAGCAGGTCATCGTCGCCGAGAATGGCGTCGCTGACCGCCCGCGCGGCGGCCAGGGTCGGCAGCACGCCGTGGCCAGAGAAGCCTTGCAGCCAATAGCGCAGGCCCTCGCGACCGACGTCCGGGGTGCGCTGGATGCTGCAGTCGATGTGGCCGCCCCAGGCATAATCGATGGCCACCCCGGCCAGTTGCGGGAACACCCTTTCCAGGTAGGGGCGCGTGGCGCTGGCGACGTCCTTTGGAATGCCGCCCAGGTAGGTGCAGCCACCGCCGAACAGCAGGCGGTGATCGGGGGTGAGGCGGAAGTAGTCGGGCACGAACTGGTTGTCGATCACGCAGCTGTTGCGCGGCAGCAGCGAGCGGGCGAACTCGGCATCCAGCGGCGCGGTGGCCACCTGGTACGAGCCGACTGGCAGCAGCCGGCGCGACAGGCCACGGTCGAGGCGGTCGATGTAGGCGTTGCAGGCCAGTACCAGCACCCCGCAACGTACCTCGCCATGCTCGGTGCGGGCCACGTAGCCGTTGGCGCTGGGCTGATAGCCGAGCACCTGGCTCTGCTCGAAGATGCGCCCGCCATGGGCTTCGATCGTGGCGGCCAGGCCCTGGGCCAGTTTCAGCGGGTTGAGGTGCGCACCCTTGGCGTCATACAGCGCCGCCTGATAGCGCGGGCTGTCGATCCATTGCGCCAGCTCGTCGCGGCCGATCAGGCGCAGGGCGTCGTAGCCCCATTTGTGCTCGGCGTCGTGCAGGGCTTCTTCGAGCATCTTTATCCGGCGGGGCAACACGGCGGTCCACAGGCTACCGAGCCGGTAATCGATGTCGAAGCCATGGCGCTGGGGCAGCTCGCGCATCTCGTCGGCGGCCCAGCACATGCTGTCCCACAGGCGCCGGGTGCGTTCCACGCCCAGCGCTTTCTCCAGGGGCGGCATATCGCACGACCAGCCCAGCAGCGCCTGGCCTCCGTTGCGACCGGAAGCGGCCCAGGCCACTCGGCTGGCTTCCAGCATCGTCACGCGCTTGCCGGCCAAGGTCAGGCGCAGCGCGGTGTGCAGGCCGCTGAAACCGGCGCCGATGATCAGCACATCGCTGTCGTGCGAGCCTTGCAGGGTAGGGCGCAGGGGGATGCTGGCGGGGTAGGTCTGGGCGTAGTAGCTGGCGACGTGCTGGGCGGATTGCTTGAACATGCCTTGGCCTCGTGAAATTTATTGTGGTTATTTTCATGAAAATCTAGCAGGTAATTTTCATGGCGCCACACCGTTCGTCTTTGAATCTTCGTTGCATATATGATTCTGGGGCCGCTGC
>NZ_BCBG01000089.1:0-3584 GCF_001320485.1 Pseudomonas sp. NBRC 111130 | reverse complement strand
GAAGCCGGTACAGCCCATGCATTCCTCGAATCAGGCGGCAGTCTTCAGCTCGATCCGATACAGCTTCCCGAGCAGCAGCGAGTAGGACAGGGTGCCCATCAGCGCCACCCCGCCGATGAACCAGAACGCCATGGCGAACGAGCCGCTGGCATGCACGATCGCGCCAATCACGATCGGCGTGACGATGCCGCCGATGTTCGCCGCCAGGCTGGTGATCCCGCCGGTCAAGCCGATCAGTTCCTTGGGCGCGACTTCCGACACCGCCGCCCACGACGCCGAGGCGATGCCCTGGGCGAAGAAAGCCAGGGTGAGGATGGCGATGCACAGCACATTGGAATCGGTGAAGTTCACCAGCACGATCGACATGCCCAGCATCGAACCCACCACCAGCGGCAGCTTGCGGGCGAACGACAGCGAGTAGCCCTTGCGGATCAGCAGGTCGGAAACGATCCCCGCGAGGAGGATGCCGACCGTGGCACCAATGAAGGGCATGACCGCGAAGATGCCGACCTTGATCAAGGTCAGCTGGCGCTCTTCGATCAGGTAGGTGGGGAACCAGGTGAGGAAGAAATACAGCGCCGAGGTGCTGGCGAACTTGCCCAGGCAAATGGCCCAGATCTGGCGGTAGCGGAACAGCTGGGCGATTTGGCGCCAGTCGAAGCGGGTACGTTCCTGGCTGCTTTTGACCAGGCCGCCGCCTTGTTCGATGTAGGCCAGTTCCTCCTTGCTGACCTTCTTGCAGTTCAGCGGGTCGCGGTACAGCCACAGCCACACCACGCCGAACAGGATGCCGACCAGACCGGTGCTGTAGAACACATGACGCCAGTCATAGGTGGTCGCCAGCCACAGCAGTGCGCCAGTGAATAGCGCGGTGCCCAGATATTGGCCGCACACGTAGATACTGCTGGCCATACCGCGTTCGCGGGCGGGGAACCACACCGTGACCGCACGGCTGTTGGCCGGGAAAGCCGGGGCTTCCATGGCGCCCACCGCCAGGCGCAGGCCGAACAGCGAGGCGAAGCCGCTGGCCAGGCCCTGGGCCACGGTGACCGCCGACCAACTGATCAGCGACACGCCGTAGGTCAGGCGCGAGCCGAAGCGGTCGGCGATGAAGCCGGCGGGTACCAGGGCCAGGGCGTAGGTCCAGGCGAAGGCGGAGAAGATCAGGCCCATCTCGACCTTGTCCAGGGCCAGATCCTTGGCCATGAACGGCGCTGCGATGGAGATGTTCACCCGGTCGACGTAGTTGATGATGGTCGCCACCAGCAGCAGCGACAACATGAACCAGCGGCGGCGGGTGGGCAGGCGCTGGGCAGGGGCCGCGTCCAGCGCGTATGACGACGCGGCGCGGGGGGTAGGCGTGCTCGACATGAGTCGACCTCGTTTGTTGTTGTTGGTAGAGGTTGGGCTGCAGTCCCTTTTCTAAGGTGGTCGTACAACGAGTCGAATGCAATGGCGGTTTTAGACCGTTTTTTTTACAGAGGATGGGGTAGGTTGGTGCTGTCCAAGAAAATCCACTGTCAGGGTTTTGCCCGCAGTCCTTGCTGAATACCGCGTTTTTGGCGGGCTCTGTAGATTTGCTGTTGCGCAGGTTTTTGCAGAAGGGGTTAAATTGCAGAGTTTGGACATCGTACAACTAAAAGCCCTGCTACCCGGAGATTGCCCATGCCCCCCAAGCGCGAGGTCCCGACCTACGTCATGCAGCAGCGCAGCGAGCTGATGGATTTCTACATCCGCGACCAGCGCGGCCGCCCCGCCGAGACCGCGCCGCATCGTCACGAGTACTTCCAGATTCAGGTCAACTTCGGTGGCGACACGGTGCAGCACATCGGCAGCGTGCAGCGCCCCTTCAAGCGCAACACCTTGGCCTTCATCCTGCCGCACCGGGTGCATGTGATCCCGCATCCGGCCGACAGCGACTTCGTGGTGATCAATTTCTCCCAGACGTTCCTGCTGCCGCACCTGGCCTGCGACCCGATGGACCTGGAGGAGGTGTCGATCCTGCAGGCGCCGGAGCTGTCACCGTTCCGCTTCCAGGAGCACCTCGACTTCTGCCTCGACGAAGCCGACTTCGCCGAGGTACGGCAGATCCTCGATCGGATGCGCACGCTGGATGCCAATCGCCGCTTTGGTAGCCGCGAAATGCTCAAGGGCCTGCTGCTGCAGCTGATCGGCCAGGTCTGCGGCCTGTATGCCGAGCCGCTGCGCGAACTGGCCGACAGCAATGCCGCCCAGCTCAGCCGCCGCGCTGCGCTGGGGCGCATGAGCGAGTACTTGCGCCGGCATATCGATGACCCCGACTTGAACCTGCAGAAAGTGGCCGCCGCCACCTACCTGTCGCCGACCTACCTGACCCACTGGCTGCGCAAGGAAATCGGCAAGACCTTCAGCGAGCTGGTGCTGGAGCGGCGGATGCACACTGCACGCAATTACCTGCTCAATGGCAGCCGCCCGGTGGGCGAGGTTGCGCGGCTTTGTGGCTTTGCCGATGAGGCCTACTTCTCGCGGCGCTTCCGCCAGATCCATGGCCTGCCGCCAGGGCAGTTCCGCCGCCAGCAGCGCGACCCGGATACGCCGCAGGTGGCGATGCGGTAAGCTTGCCGGCATGAACCTCGACACCCGTATCAAGTACCGTCACCTGCTGTGTTTCCTGGAGATTGCCCGGCAGGGCAGCCTGGCCAGGGCTGCGGATATCCTGGCGATCAGCCAGCCGGCGATCTCCAAGACCCTCAAGGAGCTCGAGGACCTGCTCGAAGCGCGCCTGTTCGAACGCAGCCGCCAGGGCGTCGAGCTGACCCCGGCCGGCACGCGGTTCATGCGTTACGCCGGGCCTAGCGTGCAGGCGCTGCGTGATGGCGTCAGCAGCTTGCGCGGTGAGGCGCGGGCACCGTCGCAGGTGCGCATCGGCGTGCTGTCGACGGTCGAGGGGCTGCTCATGCCCGAAGTGCTGTGCCGCCTGCATCAGCGCCACGAGGCCTTGGTGATCAGCGTGGTCACCGGGGTCAGTGCGCAGTTGCTTGGGCAACTGCACCTGGGTGAACTGGAACTGGTGGTCGGGCGCATGACCGAAAGCCCGCAGATCCAGGGGCTGTCATTCGAGCACCTGTACAGCGAGTCCATGGCCCTGGTGGTGCGCCCCGGCCATCCTTTGCTGGCAAGTGCACCAGTGGAGCGGCAGCGGGTCGGGCAGTACCCCTTGGTGCTGCCACCGCCGGGCACCACCATTCGCCAGCATGCCGACAGCCTGTTCGTGCAGTGCGGCATCCAGATGCCGGCGCAGCGCCTGGAGACCTTGTCGTTGGCGTTGAGCCGGCGTTACCTGCTGGGTAGCGATGCGTTGTGGGTGGCGCCGCGGGATGCGGTGCTGCTGGATTTGCGCCGGGGTGAGCTGGCCGAACTGGATCTCGGTGTGCGGGAGCCGGGCGGTTCGGTGGGCATCTGTCGGAATGCGGCATTGCCACTGAGCCTGCCGGGGCAGTGGGTGTGCGAGGTGCTGCGCGAGCTCGCTGAGCAGTATCGGGAGGGGCGGTATCCTTGAGGTGCATGCCGCAAGATTTTCAGCGCCTGTGAGATCGAGCGCCGCC
>NZ_BCBG01000088.1:0-3641 GCF_001320485.1 Pseudomonas sp. NBRC 111130 | reverse complement strand
GTGACCGTGACCTTGTCGAACGGCAAGACCATCACTGTTGATCCTGGCAAAACCGTGGGCTCCGTCGATGTGCCGACGGCCGCTAACGACGTCTATAACAACGGCTCCACCGTTTCGGTTTCGATCGAGAAAGCCGAAGGCGGCAACTTCGAAGCCCTGGAGGCTGACAAGACCCCAGTCGAAACCGTGATCAGCGACTCCATCGACACCACTACCGTCTCTCTGTCGGCATCGGAAACCGTGGTCGAAGGTGGCAAGATCACCTACACCGCCACACTGACCAACCCAGCCCAGACCGCCGTCACCGTCACGCTGAGCAACGGCAAGAGCATCACCATCGAAGCTGGAAAAACCACCGGCAGCATTGAGCTTCAGACCGAGGCCAACGACGTCTATAACAACGCTCACACCGTAGAAGTGACGATCGATAAGGCTCAAGGCGGCAACTTCGAGAAGCTGGACATCGATCCTGCGTCAGCGAAAACATCGATAGTCGATTCGATCGACACCAGCACGGTCACCCTGACAGCCACCCCAAGCGTCAGCGAAGGTGGCGTGGTGACCTACACGGCAACCGTGACAGCGCCGGTAACCGGCTCTGCGCTGGTGGTTTCGCTCGCCAACGGTCAGAGCATCGTCATCAAGGTCAACGAGACCAGTGGCTCGGTAGACTTTGTTGCGCCGAACAATGTCTACACCACCAATGCACCGCTGACCAACAGCATCACCGGCGTCACCGGCGGCAACTACGAGAAACTGGTCACCGCCGGTACCCCAAGTACCACGGTCATCGATAACCCGAGCAACCTGGACACCACCAATGTCAGCCTGAGCGCTACCGGTACCGTTCAGGAAGGCGGCCAGATCACCTATACCGTCAAGCTGAGCAACCCGGCCGGCAGCGCCATGACCATCAACCTGAGCAACGGCTCGGTGGTCACCATTGCCAAGGGCCAGAGCGAAGGCACCGTCACCGTCGACGCGCCAAAGAACACCGTATACGTGGATGCCGGCAACGTCAGCGTGAGCATCACCGGCACCGCCGGCGGTGACTTCGAGAAGCTGAACGTCAGCGCGACCCCCGCGGTCACGGCCGTGACCGATACCCTCGACACCAGCACCGTGACCCTGACCGCGACCCCGAGCGTGACCGAAGGCGGCGTGGTCACCTACACCGCGACCGTAACCTCGCCGGTAACCGAGCATCCGCTGGTGATCAGCCTGGCCAACGGCCAGACCATCACCATCGGCGTCAACGAAACCAGTGGTTCGGTCAACTACACCGCACCCAACAACGTCTACATCACCAACACGCCGTTGACCAACAGCATCACCGGCATGACCGGCGGCAACTACGAGAAACTGGTGGCGGTCGGCACGCCAAGCACCACGGTGAACGATGGTCCGAACACCAAGGACCTGACCAGCCTGAGCCTGACGGCTACCCCGACCGTCGCCGAAGGCGGGCAGATCACCTATACCGCCAAGCTGACCAACCCGGCCGGCACCGAGATGAAGGTCACCCTGAGCAACGGTGAAGTCATCACCATCGCCAAGGGCCAGAGCGAAGGCAGTGTGACGGTCAATGCCCCAGGCGACGATCCTTACATCGACGCCAGCACACAGAAGGTCAACATCACCGGCGCCACCGGTGGCGACTTCGAGGTGCTGATCATCGATGCCGCTTATGCCGAAACCAAGGTCACCGACACCCTCGACAACACCGGCCTGAGCCTCAGCGCCACCCAGACCGTTGCTGAAGGTGGCCAGATCACCTACACCGCCACCTTGACCAACAAGGCCGACACCGCCATGACGGTGACCCTGAGCAACGGTGCGGTGATCCAGATCGATGCTGGCAAGACCACAGGCACCGTCACCGTTGCGGCCCCGGCCAACGACGTGTACATCAGTGCGGCCAACGTCTCGGCAACCATCACCGGCACCACCGGTGGCAACTTCGAGCAGCTGACCGTGAGCGACAAGGCTGCGGTCACCGCCGTGACCGACACCATCCAGACCACCACCCTGAGCATCGACGGCACCACCGCGGTGGCCGAGGGCGGCACGGCCACTTACACCCTGGCGCTGACCAACCCGGCACAGACCGATGTCATCGTGAAGCTGAGCTACAGTGGCACCGCCAGCAACGGCGCCGACTACACCGGCGTGGCCACCGTGGTGATCAAGGCCAACAGCTCGACGGCCACCTTCACTATCCCGACCATCAAGGACAACATCACCGAAGGCACCGAGCAGTTCACCGTCAAGATCGACTCGGCCACCGGTGGCAACTTCGAGAACCTGGCCATCAGCGGCAGCGCCGGTAGCGCCACCACGGTGATCTACGAACCGGCGCCCGTGCTGGACCTGGACGCCAACAATTCCAGCGGCAAGACCGGCGCCGACTACCAGACCACCTTCACCGAAGGCCAGGCAGGCAGCGGTGTGTCGATCGGCGATGTCGACGTGACCATCACCGACTACGACAGCTCGATGCTGACCGGCGCCACCGTCACCCTGACCAATCGTCAGCCAGGCGATGCGCTGAACCTGGGCAACAGCGTCAACGGCATCACCATCAACGCCAACAGCACCGACGGCAAGGTGGTACTGACCCTGAGCGGCACTGCGTCGCTGGCCGACTACATCCAGGCGATCAAGAACATCACTTTCATCAACACCAGCGAAGACCCGAGCACCACGCCGCGGATCATCACGGTGACAGTGACCGATGGTGTCAACACGTCGAACATAGCGACCACCACGGTCAACGTGATTGCCGTGAACGACGCGCCGACCACCACCGGCGGCGCGGTCACCGGCAACGAAGACTCCGACCTGGTACTGGCCTGGAGCGACTTCAA
This sequence comes from Pseudomonas sp. NBRC 111130, assembly GCF_001320485.1. NCBI lineage: Bacteria > Pseudomonadati > Pseudomonadota > Gammaproteobacteria > Pseudomonadales > Pseudomonadaceae > Pseudomonas > Pseudomonas sp. NBRC 111130. Next base: position 774 of record NZ_BCBG01000088.1, on the reverse strand, counting down.
CGTCAGCGACGTCGATTCGCCGCTGAGCAGCCTGGGCGTGACCATCAATACCCTGCCGGGCGCCGGCAAACTGCAGCTGCTGGTCGGCTCGACCTGGACCGACGTCAAGGCCGGCCAGACCGTCAGCCAGGCCGACATCGCCGCCGGCAAGCTCAAGTTCGTACCGGCCACCAACGAGTCGGGTGTCGACGGCTACGGCGGCACCGGCGTGGGCAACAAGCAGGCCGACTACGCGCAGATCAAGTACACACCTACCGACGGCAAGGACGCGGGCAACCAGGCCACGCTGAAGGTTGACATCAAACCGGTCGCCGACGCCCCGTCGCTGAGCATCGGCAACAACAGCGTCAACTCGCTGGGCCTGACCAAGGAAACCTGGACCAGCCTCACCGGCCTGGGCACCAACGGCAACGGCATTACCGGTGACACGCTGAAGAACGTGTTCGCCAACTCCGGCAAGGCCGGCAAGACCGAAACCGTGACCACGGTCGACACCACGGCCAGCATCACTGCGGGCACGGGTTCGAAGACTTCCGGCCTGATCTACCTGGAAGCCGGCAAGACCTACACCTTCAGCGGCACCGCCGACGACAGCCTGCAGATCGTCATCGGCGGCAAGAACGTCGCCGGCGCCACCTGGGCCAACGCCAGCGGCAGCATCACGGGCAGCTTCACCCCGACCACCAGCGGCTACTACACCTTGGAGATCTACAGCGCCAACCAGGCTGGCCCTGGCAGCCTGGACGTCAACATCCAGGTGGGCAGCGGTGCGGT
>NZ_BCBG01000087.1:0-4284 GCF_001320485.1 Pseudomonas sp. NBRC 111130 | reverse complement strand
CCTTGGCCACCAGCGAGGACAGGCTCGGGCCGGTCAGCTTGGTGCCGTCGACACGGGTGTACTCGCCCAGGTAGACGTTACGGATGCCCTTGGCGTCGTAGAAGTGCGAGTAGTGGGTGTTGTCGCTGAAGCAGTCCTGCTCGTCTTCCGGCGAGTTGGCTTCCAGCGAGACCTTCATGCGCTCACCGGCCAGTTCGCCCAGCGACAGGCTGCCCATGCCGAACAGCATCTTGCGCAGGCCATCGGCCACCGGCTCGGCTTCCAGCGTGGCACGGTAGTTGTCGGCGACGTTCGGCTTCCAGTTGCCGACCATCTCTTCGAGGTCCTTTACCAGCAGCTCGGTGACCGCTTTCAGGTAGGCGCGGCGACGGTCGTTGTGGCCGCCGGTAGCACCTTTGCCTTCCAGGTAATCGGAAGCCGGGCGGTTGCCTGCGCCTGGGCCGGTGCCGTTGAGGTCCTGGCCCCAGAGCAGGAACTCGATGGCGTGGTAGCCGGTGGCGACGTTGGCTTCGGAACCTGCCAGTTCGTTCAGGCTGGCCAGTTTCTCAGGGGTTATGTCCTTGACATCGACCTTCTCTTCACCAACCTGGATCTCGGTGTTGGCAATGATGTTGGCGCTGGCCGCCGGGTTGCCCAGGGCATGCTCATAGCTCTTGTCGACATAGTCGATCAGGCCTTCGTCCAGCGGCCAGGAGTTCACCTGACCTTCCCAGTCATCAATGATGGTATTGCCGAAGCGGAACACCTCGCTCTGCAGGTAAGGTACGCGCGCGGCAGCCCAGGCCTCTTTGGCGGCTTTCAGGGTTTCGTCGTTGGGCTTGGCAAGGAACGCGTCGACGGCGGTCTGCAGGGTCTTGGCGGTGCTCAGCGCGTCGCTGTACACGGCATAGACCATTTCGGAGTAATGCTTGACCACGGCTTTGCCGGCCGCTTCGTCGACAGCCCCGGGCGCCGCTGCTGCGGTGCTGGCCGCAGCAGGTGCCTGAGCTTGCGGAGCAGCGGCCTTGTCATCCTTGCCTTCGCCGCAACCGGCGAGAGCGATGGCGATGGCGAGCAGACTGGCGGAGGCCAGAGGCATACGAATCATTATTGGGTTTCCTGCGTCGTGTGGTTGGACCAAGGGGTTAGGCCGTGCGCCGTGGCACGCGAAACGACAACATCATGCGAAAGATTTGCATTTGCTGTAAAGGGGTTGGCGCGCAATTCATGCAAATGCGCATCACGGGCCGGAATCGAGGGGCAAGCCTTACAGCGCGGAGACCTGATTGCGCTGGGCTTGTTTGAGGAAGTTGGTCAGTTCGCGGGCCGACAACGGCTTGCTGTAGTGATAGCCCTGACCCTCATGGCAGCCTTGGGCGATGATGTAGGTTTCCTGCTCGGCGGTTTCCACACCTTCGGCAATCACCTGCATGCCCAGGCTCTTGCCCAGCTGGATGATGGCGCGAACGATGGTCGCGTCATCGTCATCGTCGAGCAGGTCCTGGACGAAGCTCTTGTCGATCTTGATCTTGTCCAGCGGCAGCGACTTCAGGTAGCTGAGCGACGAGTAACCGGTGCCGAAATCGTCGATGGCGATCAGCGCCCCCGAGCGGCGCAAGCTGAGCAGGTGCTGGGCGGCGGTGCTGATGTCTTCCATCAGGCCGGTCTCGGTCACCTCCAGCTCCAGGCTGCGCGGAGGCAGGCGGTAAGCCTGCAGCAGGTTGTTGACCACCCGCGGCAGCTCGCTGTGATGCAGCTGGACGGTGGACAGGTTGACCGCCATGCGTAATTCGCTGAAGCCGATATCATGCCATTCGCGCAACTGCCTGCAGGCCTGGTCGAGTACCCACTCGCCAATTCTGATGATGCTGCCGTTCTGTTCGGCCAAGGGGATGAACTGATCGGGCGGGACCATGCCGAGCTCCGGGTGTTGCCAGCGCAACAAGGCCTCGACGCCGACCACGCGGTGGTCGCGGTAACTGATTTGCGGTTGGTAGACCAGGTACAGCTGGTTGCGCGGCAGGGCTTCGCGCAGGTCTTTTTCCAGCTCGCGGCGGCGGCGCATTTCGCTGTCGACGCTGGCGATGTAGAACTGGTAACGGTTGCGCGAGCGGGCTTTGGCCAGGGTCATGGTCTGTTCGGCTTTTTGCAGCAGCTTCTCGGTGCTGTCACCGTCCTCCGGGAACAGCGTGATGCCGATGGTGGCGCGCAGGCGGATTTGCTGTTGGTCCAGGGCGAACGGCAGTTCGAGGTCGTCGAGAATGATCTGGGCCAGCTCTGCCGCCTCGTAGGGCTGCTGGATATTGGCCTGGACCAGGGCAAACTGGTCGCCTCCCAGCCGCGCCAGAGAACCCAGGCGGCCACTGTGAGCGCGCAGGCGATCGGCCAGGGCCAGCAGCAACTGGTCGCCGGCCTGGTAGCTGAACTGCTCGTTGATGCCCTTGAAGTCGTCCAGGCCCACGCACAGTACGGCCACGCGATGTTGCAGGCGGCCGGCGTCGGCGAGGATCTTGTCGAGTTGCTCCTGCAATTGCTGGCGGTTCGGCAGGCCAGTGAGGAAATCGTACTGCGCCATGCGCTGCAAGCTGTTCTCGGCTTCGTGGCGCAGGTGGGTGTTGCGCTCGATCGAGGCCAGCAGCTGGTTGGCGGTATTGACCCACAGGCCCAGCTCATTCTTCTCGTGGCCCTTGAGCAGCGGAATCTGGTGCTGGCTGGGGCGGTCAGGGTTGATCTGGGTAAGGTGCTCGATGATCTTCGACAGCGGCTTGGTCAGCAGCCAGTGATACACCAGATAGAGCACCAGGCCCATGGCCAGGGCGCGCAGCACGCCGGAAATGAAGATGATCACCGCATTGACCAGGAAGTCTTCGCCATAGGACGACGTGTCGAGGGTGATGCTCAGGTCGCCGTAGTACTCGCTGTACGGGCCACGGCCGACCAGTTGGGTGGTGTAGGTGCGTTCCTGGCCGAGGATCAGGTCGGTCAGCCAGCGCATCGGCATGTCCTGCAGCGGACGGGACTTTTCCGCCAGCATGGTTTCGTTGGGGTGGCCGATCGAAGCCATGCGCACCGACTCGTCCTGGAACAGGCCTTCCATCACCTGCATGCCCATTTCACGGTCGAGGCTGTATACCGCCTGGGTGGAGGGGTCGCGGAACATGTCGAGAATGCGTTGGGCGTCGTTATTGACGGCCTGGCGGGTCTTGTAGGTGTCGTAGACGATCTGCGCGCAACTGAGGACGACGCCGACCGCCAGCGCCGAAAGGAGCACGACCCTGAGCAACTTGACCGACAAGCTGTTCCGCAATTCCAGCTTCAATGGGGTTTTCCTTAATCCATGCGCATAACATCATTTTGCCATTAACCGTTGGCAATACACTATCGGCCGACCTTGGGTAGTGTATCGGTTGCCCGACCCTGCAACTTGAGTGCGCGGTATCAAACTTCCAGACGGTTGATGTTAGCGTGCTCTACGCGCTGAGCAAGCAAAACCGTGCCGGCCTCTTCGCGGCTAAACCCGCTCCCACAGGTACTGCGCCGCCTGTGATCTTGAAGCTGTCCCTGCGGGAGCGGGTTTACCCGCGAAGAGGCCGACACAGGCATGAAAAAACCCGGCACATGGCCGGGTTTCTTCGTTCAGGGCTGACTGAATCAGGCCTTGAAGGTCTTGCCTTCGAACTGCTCGGCAACGAATTTCCAGTTGACCAGGTTCCAGAACGCCTCGACGTACTTCGGACGCAGGTTGCGGTAGTCGATGTAGTAGGCGTGTTCCCAGACATCGCAGGTCAGCAGCGGGGTGTCGCCGCTGGTCAGCGGGCAGCCGGCGCCGATGGTGCTGGCCAGGGCCAGGGTGCCGTCAGCTTTCTTCACCAGCCAGCCCCAGCCGGAACCGAAGGTGCCGACCGAAGTCTTGGTGAACTCTTCCTTGAACTTGTCGAAGGAACCGAAAGCAGCGTTGATGGCATCAGCCAGGGCGCCGGTTGGCTGGCCCCCGGCGTTAGGTGCCAGGCAGTTCCAGTAGAAGGTGTGGTTCCAGACTTGAGCGGCGTTGTTGAAGATGCCGCCCGAAGAGCTCTTGACGATCTCTTCCAGGGTCTTGCCTTCGAATTCGGTGCCTGGGACCAGGTTGTTCAGGTTCACGACATAGGTGTTGTGGTGCTTGTCGTGGTGATACTCCAGGGTTTCCTTGGAGATGTGCGGCTGCAGGGCATCGTGGGCGTACGGCAGCGGCGGCAATTCAAAAGCCATGGTGGATCTCCTGATTCAGGTCTGTTTGCGGTTTGCGCAAGGCCGGTCACGGGCGGC
>NZ_BCBG01000086.1:0-4348 GCF_001320485.1 Pseudomonas sp. NBRC 111130 | reverse complement strand
CGTGCCCGCGAAAGCCACGGCGCGGTGCCAGCCCCTGATCGAAATTGCTTATCAAGGGGTAAAACATATCGATTGGACGGCTCTATCGCAGGCTCCATACGCTGGAAGAAAGTATCGAAGCGTGAGGATTGACCGCATGAGCCAGGACCAACACATCAGGGACTACAAAGGCCCCGCCGCCGGCTGGGGCGCGCTGAAGAGCGTGACCAAGAGCTGGCTGGGCAGCGACAACGCCTTCAAGAACCTGCGGGCCATGCTCAAGACCAACCAGAACGGTGGCTTCGACTGCCCGGGCTGTGCCTGGGGCGAGTCGCCGGAAAGCGACATGGTCAAGTTCTGCGAAAACGGCGCCAAGGCAGTGAACTGGGAAGCCACCGGCCGCTCAGTGGACCCTGCGTTCTTTGCCCGTTACAGCGTCAGTGCGTTGCTCGAACAGAGCGACTACTGGCTTGAATACCAGGGGCGCCTGACCCATCCGATGCGCTACGACGCGGCGACCGACCACTACGTGGAAACCAGCTGGCAAGAGGCCTTCGAGCTGATCGCCCAACACCTGCGCGCGCTCGACTCGCCCGATCAGGCGGAGTTCTATACCTCGGGCCGGGCGAGTAACGAGGCAGCATTCCTCTACCAGCTGTTCGTCCGCGCCTACGGCACCAACAACTTCCCCGATTGCTCGAACATGTGCCACGAAGCCAGCGGCTCCGGCATGGCCGAAACCCTCGGGGTGGGCAAGGGCACCGTGGTGTTTCACGACCTGGAGCTGGCCGACGCGATCTTCGTCATCGGCCAGAACCCCGGCACCAACCACCCGCGCATGCTCGAGCCGCTGCGCGAAGCCGTCAAGCGCGGTGCCCAGGTGGTGTGCTTCAACCCGCTCAAGGAACGCGGCCTGGAGCGCTTCCAGCACCCGCAGCACCCCTTCGAGATGCTCAGCAACGGCTCCGAGCCGACCACCAGTGCCTACTTCCGACCGGCCCTGGGGGGCGACATGGCGGCCATGCGCGGTATCGCCAAGTTCCTCTTGCAATGGGAGCGCGAAGCCCAGGCCAAGGGCGAGCCCGCGGTGTTCGACCATGCCTTCATCGCCGAGCACACCAGTGGCCTCGACGACTACCTGGCGGCCGTGGATGCCACCTCCTGGGAGCACATCGTCAAGCAATCGGGACTGACCCTGGCCGAGATCGAACTCGCTGCGCGCATATACCGCAAGGCCGAGCGAGTGATCATGTGCTGGGCCATGGGTGTTACGCAGCATCGTCATTCGGTGCCGACCGTGCAGGAAATCGTCAACCTGCAACTGCTGCGCGGCAACGTCGGCAAGCCCGGTGCCGGTCTGTCGCCGGTGCGTGGCCACAGCAACGTGCAGGGCGACCGCACCATGGGCATTGACGAAAAGCCCAGGGCGGCGCTGCTCGATGCCATCGAAAAACGCTTCAAGTTCCGAGTGCCCCGGGCCCACGGGCACAACGCAGTGCTGGCGATCAAGGCCATGGAAGAGGGGCTGGCCAAGGTGTTCATCGCCCTGGGCGGCAACTTTGCCCAAGCCACGCCGGACACCCCGCGCACCCACGCGGCACTGCGCAATTGCGCGCTGACCGTGCAGATCTCCACCAAGCTCAACCGCTCGCACTTGGTGACCGGGCGCGATGCGCTGATTCTGCCGTGCCTGGGCCGTACCGAGATCGACATGCAGGCCGAGGGGCCGCAAGGCGTGACGGTGGAGGATACGTTCAGCATGGTGCACCTCTCCAACGGCCAGCTGCGCGCGCGTTCGCCGCACCTGCGTTCGGAGCCGTGGATCATCGCCGGCATGGCCAAGGCCACCTTGGGCAACCAGCCGATCGACTGGGAATACGCGGTTGCCGACTACAACCGCATTCGCAGCATGATCGCCGACGTGATTCCGGGCTTCGCTGACTTCAACGAGCGCCTGCAGCACCCGGGCGGGTTCCACCTGGGCAACAACGCGGCCGATCGCAACTTCCGCACGGCTACCGGCAAGGCCCGCTTCATGCCCCACGCGCTGCCGGCGGAACTGGTCAATGCCAAGGTGCTGGCGCGGGGTGACACGCCGGACCTGATCCTGCAGACCCTGCGCTCGCATGACCAGTACAACACCACGTTGTACGGGCTGGATGACCGTTATCGCGGGGTATTCGGCCTGCGTGAAGTGGTGTTTGTCAGCGAGGCGGACATCCGCCGGCTGGGCTTCGAGCCGGGCGAGCACGTGGACCTGGTGTCGCTGTGGGAGGATGGTGTCGAGCGACGGGTGTCGGGCTTCCGGTTGGTGCCTTATGACATTCCGGATGGGCAGGCAGCGGCCTATTATCCCGAGACCAATCCGCTGGTGCCGCTGGAGAGTTATGGCGAAGGGACTTATACGCCGACTTCCAAGTTCATTGCGATCAAGCTGGAGAAAGCCAAGGCCGGGAACCGGATCGAGGCGGTGCTCGCTTCGGACTGATGGGCTGCCTGGGCCGGCCTCTTCGCGGCTAAAGCCATTTCCACAGGGTCATCACAGATTTCAAGGACTGTGGAGTAACTGTGGAAGCGGCTTCAGCCGCGAAGCATCCAGCGCCGATTCAGGATCGGTGCACCGGCAAGGCCGTGGTGTACTTCATCTGCTCCATGGCAAAACTGGAGGTGATGTTGGACAGCCCCTCAGTGCTGGTAATCAGCTTTTTGTAGAAGCGGTCATACGCCGCGATGTCACCCACCACCACCCGCAGCATGTAGTCCCAGTCCCCGGACATCCGGTAGAACTCCATCACCTCCTCGAACCCCTGCACCGTCGCTGCGAACTGCTCCAGCCAGGCGCTGTCGTGGCGCTGGGTCTTGAGCTGGACGAACACGGTCAGCCCCAGCCCCAGGCGCACCGGGTCCAGCAGGGCGACGCGGCCGAGGATGTAGCCGTCTTCTTCAAGGCGTTTGACCCGCTTCCAGCACGGTGTGGTCGACAGGTTGACCGCCTCGGCCAGGTCCTTGAGCGAGATCGAGGCGTCGCGCTGCAACAGGGTGAGAATGTGCTGATCGAAGGTGTCCATGGCCGGGAAAACTTCACCGAGAAAAATTTTCCCCAGATTACCCCAGGCCTAGGAAAATTTCCTGCACCGAGCGGGCATTGCCGCCACGCCAGGTAATTGCCATAGTTGCAGGCTTGAATCCTGCCAATGGGCCTGACCATGTCTGACAAGCCGCGTAATTTCGCCACCCGTACCATCCACGCCGGCGAGCAGTCCAGCGTTGCCGCAAACGCCATTTTCCCGCCCATCTATACCGCCAGCTCCTACATCAAGCGCAGCCTGGACGATAATCCCGAATACGCCTACAGCCGTGTCGGCAACCCGACCCGGCATGCCTATGAGAGCTGTGTTGCCGCGCTGGAGGAAGGCGTCGGTGCGGTGGCCTGTGCATCGGGTGTGAATGCCACCGCCACCGTGCTCGAGCTGCTGCCCAAGGACGCCCACGTGGTGGTGATGAATGGTGTTTACGGCGGCACCTTCCGCATCCTTGAAGACTACCGCGGGCGCACCTCGGGCCTGACCACCACGTATGTCGACCTGAATGATGTCGAGGCGGTGGCTGCAGCAATCAAGCCGCAAACCCAGCTGATCTGGATCGAGTCCCCGACCAACCCGTTGCTGCACCTGGTGGACATCAAGGCGGTGTGCGACCTGGCCCGTGCCCGGGGCGTCCTCACCTGCATCGACAACACCTTCTGCTCGCCGTGGAACCAGCGCCCGATCACCCTCGGCGTAGACCTGGTGATGCACTCGGCGAGCAAGTACATCGGCGGCCACTCCGATCTCACCGGGGGCGTGGTGGTCGCCGCCAATGACGAGCTGCTGGCCCGGCTGCGCAAGATCAGCATGGCGGTCGGGGCGATCCAGGGGCCGTTCGACTGCTACCTGGCCCTGCGCGGGCTGAAGACCCTGGATGTGCGCATGGAGCGCCAGTGCGCCAACGCGCTGCAGGTGGCGCGCTTCCTCGAAGCCCACCCGCAGGTCGAGCAGGTGTTCTACCCGGGGCTTGAAAGCCACCCGCAACACGCACTGTGCCAGCGGCAGATGCGCAGTGGCGGGGCGGTGGTGGCGATGAAAGTCAAAGGTGCAGACCGGGCGGCGCTCAACCGGTTGATCGAGGCCTTGGAGATCTTTGTGCTGGCCGACTCGCTGGGCGGGGTGGAAAGCATGATCAACCACTCGTGGAGCATGTCGCACAACTCGTTGAGCCCGGCGCAGAAGGGCGAGATGGGGATCAGCGAGAACCTGCTGCGGTTGTCGGTGGGGATCGAGGATTATCGCGACCTGATCGAAGACCTGGATGGCGCGCTGAAGGCTTCAGC
>NZ_BCBG01000085.1:0-4586 GCF_001320485.1 Pseudomonas sp. NBRC 111130 | reverse complement strand
CGGCGCTCGATCTCCCAGGCGCCAAAGATGTCACGGCGAATCCTCCACCCTTCACATTTCCCTCCGCTCGATCGTCTACCCTGTAGCGACCATTCCGGATAGGGTGTTCAACCATTCGTTCTTTTTTTCGAACAGCCTATTGTCCAACACCCCAGCAGCCGCTTAGCATTCGTTTGAGATTTCAAACGCTCGATGCCCTGCCTTGGGCGCTTTTCACACAATCAACAATTCGGGAAGCCGACATGCAGCTCAAAGACGCTCAGTTGTTCCGCCAGCAAGCCTTCATCAACGGTGAGTGGCTGGATGCGGACAGCGGCCAGACCATCAATGTGACCAACCCGGCCACTGGTGAAGTCATCGGTACCGTGCCGAAGATGGGCACCGCGGAAACCCGCCGCGCCATCGAAGCCGCCGACAAGGCCCTGCCGGCCTGGCGTGCACTGACCGCCAAGGAGCGTTCGGCCAAGCTGCGTCGCTGGTTCGAACTGATGATCGAGAACCAGGACGACCTGGCTCGCCTGATGACCACCGAGCAAGGCAAGCCACTGGCCGAAGCCAAGGGCGAAATCGCCTACGCTGCCTCGTTCATCGAGTGGTTCGCCGAAGAAGCCAAGCGTGTCTACGGCGACACCATCCCGGGCCACCAGCCAGACAAGCGTCTGATCGTCATCAAGCAGCCGATCGGCGTTACCGCGGCCATCACTCCGTGGAACTTCCCGGCCGCCATGATCACCCGTAAAGCCGGCCCTGCCCTGGCCGCTGGCTGCACCATGGTGCTCAAGCCTGCTTCGCAGACCCCTTACTCCGCCCTGGCCCTGGTCGAGCTGGCCAACCGTGCCGGCATCCCGGCTGGCGTGCTGAGCGTCGTTACCGGCAGCGCTGGCGAAGTCGGCGGCGAGCTGACCGGCAACTCCCTGGTACGCAAGCTGTCCTTCACCGGCTCGACCGAAATCGGCCGCCAGCTGATGGAAGAATGCGCCAAGGACATCAAGAAGGTTTCCCTGGAGCTGGGCGGCAACGCTCCGTTCATCGTGTTCGATGACGCCGACCTGGACAAGGCGGTCGAGGGCGCGATCATCTCCAAGTACCGCAACAACGGCCAGACCTGCGTCTGCGCCAACCGTATCTACGTGCAGGATGGCGTCTACGACGCGTTCGCCCAGAAGCTGGCCGCTGCTGTCGCCAAGCTGAAGATCGGTAACGGCCTGGAAGAAGGCACCACCACTGGCCCGCTGATCGACGGCAAGGCTGTCGCCAAGGTCCAGGAACACATCGAAGACGCCGTAGGCAAAGGCGCCAAGGTGCTGTCCGGTGGCAAGCTGATCGAAGGCAACTTCTTCGAGCCGACCATTCTGGTCGACGTGCCGAACACCGCTGCTGTCGCCAAGGAAGAGACCTTCGGCCCGCTGGCACCGCTGTTCCGCTTCAAAGACGAAGCCGAAGTGATCGCCATGTCCAACGACACCGAGTTCGGCCTGGCCTCGTACTTCTACGCCCGTGACATGAGCCGTGTGTTCCGTGTCGCCGAGGCCCTGGAATACGGCATGGTCGGCATCAACACCGGCCTGATCTCCAACGAAGTGGCGCCATTCGGCGGCATCAAGGCTTCGGGCCTGGGCCGCGAAGGTTCCAAATACGGTATCGAGGACTACCTCGAAATCAAATACCTGTGCATCAGCGTCTGATCGCCAGGTAAAAGGTTTTACCTCTGCCAGCGGGGCGCGAGAGCGACGTCTCGCTGGCCTTTTTGACATCGCAGTACCTGGTGGGCAGGGCGTTTACGGCAGTCGATCAACGAATACTGTTCGCGAACACACCCGGCCACCCCCGAATAAAAGCGCCGCAGTTGGCGCAATGAGGGCTTTATGAGCAAGACCAACGAATCCTTGATGCAACGTCGTGTAGCCGCCGTCCCACGTGGCGTCGGCCAGATTCACCCGATCTTCGTGGAATCCGCGAAGAACTCGACGGTGATCGACGTTGAAGGCCGCGAACTGATCGACTTCGCCGGCGGCATCGCAGTACTCAACACTGGCCACCTGCACCCGAAAGTCGTTGCAGCTGTGCAAGAGCAACTGACCAAGGTCAGCCACACCTGCTTCCAGGTTCTGGCCTACGAGCCTTACGTCGAGCTGTGCGAAAAGATCAACAAGCTGGTGCCAGGCGACTTCGACAAGAAGACCCTGCTGGTTTCCACTGGCTCCGAAGCCGTTGAAAACGCCGTCAAGATCGCCCGTGCCGCCACTGGCCGCGCTGGCGTGATCGCCTTCACTGGTGGCTACCACGGCCGTACCATGATGACCCTGGGCCTGACCGGCAAGGTCGTGCCGTACTCCGCTGGCATGGGCCTGATGCCAGGCGGCATCTTCCGCGCCCTGTTCCCGAGCGAACTGCACGGTGTCAGCGTTGACGACGCCATTGCTTCGGTCGAGCGCATCTTCAAGAACGATGCCGAGCCACGCGACATCGCCGCGATCATCCTCGAGCCAGTCCAGGGCGAAGGCGGCTTCCTGCCAGCGCCGAAAGAGCTGATGAAGCGCCTGCGCGAGCTGTGCGACAAGCACGGCATCCTGCTGATCGCCGACGAAGTACAGACCGGCGCTGGTCGTACCGGCACCTTCTTCGCCATGGAACAGATGGGCGTTGCGCCTGACCTGACCACCTTCGCCAAGTCCATCGCTGGCGGCTTCCCGCTGGCCGGTGTGTGCGGCAAGGCCGAAATCATGGACGCCATCGCTCCGGGCGGCCTGGGCGGCACCTACGCCGGTTCGCCGATCGCCTGCGCCGCGGCCCTGGCCGTTATCCAGGTGTTCGAGGAAGAGAAGCTGCTGGACCGTAGCAAGGCTGTTGGTGAGCACCTGACCACTGGCCTGCGCAAGATCCAGGAAAAGCACCCGATCATCGGCGACGTCCGTGGTCTGGGCTCGATGATCGCTGTGGAAGTCTTCGAAAAAGGCACCCACACCCCGAACGCTGCTGCCGTTGCCCAGGTTGTGGCCAAGGCACGCGACAAGGGTCTGATCCTGCTGTCTTGCGGCACCTACGGCAACGTCCTGCGTATCCTGGTTCCGCTGACCGCCGAAGACGCACTGCTGGATAAAGGCCTGGCCATCATCGAAGAGTGCTTCGCTGAACTCGCCTGATGTGATGCGCTTCATGAAAAAACCCGCCTAGGCGGGTTTTTTTTGTGCCCAGAAAAGCCGGGTGAGGCTATGGTGGTGAAAGGATTCGCCTTGGAAGCTGCGAAGGACTGTGTGTCAGGGATAACCAGGAGTTGGCCATGAGTGCTGCAGACCCCACCCCACCTTGCGTATTGATCGCCGAAGGCGACCCTTGGGTACGCGAAATGCTGAGCGAAATGCTGCTCAGCGTGCGTTGTGACGCCCGCTTGCAAGTCTGCGCCGACGGTTCGCAAGCGCTGACTGCGCTGGCCAGCAAACCTGACCTGATCATCGCAGCCCGTGAGCTGGCAGGCTGCGATGGCCTCGACCTGCTGCGCAACGTGCGCGCCAAAGGCCCCGAGCTGCCTTTCATTCTCATGAGCAACCGCAGCGATAGCGCCAGTGTGCGCGAAGCGCTACCGCTGCACCCCACGGCTTACCTGAGCAAACCGCTGAACCTGGACAAGCTGCGCAAAAGCCTGGAAGAGTTGCTGCTGGCCGTGGGCGAGCGGATCACCTGCCCGGTGCCGCCGTTGCAGCCTGGCGCCAACCTGCCGGCTTACCTCGAACAACGCCGCGCCACTGCCGATGGCGGGCCGTTGTTCGCCGATGTGCAGGTGGCGATCAAGCGCGCACTCAACCCGCAGGGCCTGAACCTCAAGGTGCTCGAAGAGGAAGTGCGCGACGACCCGCAGATCACGGCGGTGCTCATCGCCGCCGCCAACAGTGCCAGCCTGCACCGTGACGCACCGGTGCAGACGCTGATGCAGGCGCTGAACAAGCTCGGCAGCACCCAGAGCATGAACCTCATTCTCGGCCTTGCCCTCAAGCGCAGTGCGCGGCTGAGCGACCCGCTGCTGACGCAACATGCCACGCATTACTGGAACCTGTCGCTGCACACGGCCGAATACGCCCGCACGCTGGCGCGCATGCTCGAACTGGATCAGGAGCGCTGCTACTGTGCCGGCCTGTTGCATTGCCTGGGCGACCTGGCGGTGCTTCGTTGCCTGCAGGAGTGGCGCCTGGCCGGGGGCGAGCTGGACGAAGACCGGGTGCAGCTGTCGCTCAATGAGTTCGGCGCAGCGTTCGGCTCGGCGCTGCGTACCCGCTGGCGCTTGCCGCTGAGCCTGCGTGAGCTGATCGCGGCAATCTATCAGCTGGGTGGCGGGGTGTATTCGCGGGAGATCCTCGCCTTGAACCTGGCCGGGCAACTGGCGCGCCTGCCGGCGGATCAGGGGCTGGAGAAGATCGCCAGCAGCAAGACGGCGCGTTTGCTGAAGATTGGGCTGCCGGAGCTGAGCCGGTTGCGCAAGGTGGAGAATCCTGAGGTAAAGCCGCAGGAGGAGATTAAGGTGAGTGTTGAGGAATCACCTGCTCCTGAAGAACAATCGCCTACTTGAGAAATCGGGGCCGCTTCGCAGCCCC
>NZ_BCBG01000084.1:0-5001 GCF_001320485.1 Pseudomonas sp. NBRC 111130 | reverse complement strand
GACCAGTTGTAGACGTTCAACACTTTGTCTTCTGCCTGAACAGCGGAGGCCATGGCACCCATCAGGGCTGCGGCCAGCAACGTCTTGCCCATTTTATTCATGCGTAATGCTCCAGATTTTTTTGATTAGCCATCCGTTCAGCAGCCAGGCCCCGCGCTACACGCGTCGCAGCGACTGAAACAGCCGCTAGTCTGGCAAGTTACAAGGCGCTGTTTCAAGGAAAGCAGCCCCTTGTAACCACTTAATGTCACATCGCTAGCCTAGCAAACGCTCAACGGATCGCTTCGAGGGTCAGGTCGAGGCACTTGCGCGCCTTTTCCACGAGCTCGTCGACTTCCTCGCGGCTGATCACCAACGGTGGCGCGATGATCATGGTGTCGCCCACCGCGCGCATGATCAGGCCGTTTTCAAAGCAGAAGTTGCGGCACACCATGCCCACGCCCTTGCCTTCGTAACGGCTGCGGGTGGCCTTGTCCTTGACCAGCTCGATTGCACCGAGCAGGCCCAGGCCACGCACCTCGCCTACCAGCGGATGGTCCTGCAGCTCGCGCAGACGCTTTTGCAAGTAGGGTGCCACTTCCGTGCGCGCCTTCTCGATGATCTGCTCATCGCGCAGGATGCGCAGGTTTTCCAGGCCCACTGCGGCCGCCACCGGGTGGCCGGAATAGGTGAAGCCGTGGTTGAAGTCGCCACCTTCGCTGATCACCTTGGCCACCTTGTCACGCACGATCACACCGCCCATGGGGATGTAACCGGACGTGAGCCCCTTGGCGATGGTCATCAGATCGGGCTTGAGGCCGTAGTAGTCGGAGCCGAACCACTCGCCGGTGCGGCCAAAGCCACAGATCACTTCGTCGGCGACGAACAGGATGTCGTACTTGGCGAGGATCTCCTTGACCTTCGGCCAGTAGGTTTCCGGCGGAATGATCACCCCACCGGCGCCCTGGATCGGCTCGGCTATGAAGGCGGCGACGTTGTCTTCGCCGACTTCCAGAATCTTTTTCTCAAGCTGTTCGGCGGCCCAGACGCCGAACTCGTCCGGGTTCATGTCACCGCCTTCGCCGAACCAGTACGGCTGCGGAATGTGCACGATGCCCGGGATCGGCAGGCCGCCCTGCTCGTGCATGCCGCTCATGCCACCCAGGCACGCACCCGCGAAGGTGGAACCGTGGTAACCGTTGATGCGGCCAATGATGGTCTGCTTATGCGGCTTACCCTTCAGCGCCCAGTAATGGCGAACCATGCGCAGCACGGTGTCGTTGCCTTCGGAGCCGGAGCCGGTGAAGAACACATGGGTCATGCCTTCGGGCGCCACGTCGGTGATCGCCTTGGCCAGCTCCAACGCTGGCGGGTGAGCGGTCTGGAAGAACAGGTTGTAGTACGGCAGCTCGCGCATCTGTCGTTCCGCCGCCTGCACCAGCTCTTCACGGCCATAGCCGACCGCCACACACCACAGGCCGGCCATGCCATCGAGGATCTTGTGCCCCTCGCTGTCCCACAAATGCACACCCTGCGCCTTGGTGATGATGCGCGGCCCCTTCGCCTTCAGCTGTTTGTAGTCAGAGAAGGGTGCAAGGTGGTGCTCGCCGCTCAGGGTCTGCCATTCACGGGTTTGCGGGTTGTTGACGCTCATGTGCCTCTCCATTTTCCGGCGGCCGCACCCGCGGCCTCAGGGTTGATCAGACAGCGAACAGCAGGAACTCACGCTCCCAGGAGCTGATGACGCGCTTGAAGTTCTCATGCTCGGCGCGTTTGGTGGCGACGTAGCCGGTGATGAACTTCTTGCCCAGGTACTGCACCAGCGCACGGCTGTTTTCCATGCGCTCGAGGGCGTCCTCGATGGTCAGCGGCAGGCGCAGGTTGCGGCGCTCGTAGCCACGGCCCTGGACTGGCGCGCTGGCCTCGATGCCCTCGACCATGCCGATATAGCCGCACAGCAGGCTGGCGGCGATGGCCAGGTAAGGGTTGGCATCGGCGCCTGGCAGGCGGTTTTCGACGCGACGGTTCTGCGGGCCGGCATCCGGTACGCGCAGGCCGACGGTGCGGTTTTCCTCACCCCACTCGACGTTCACTGGCGCCGAGGTGTCAGGCAGGAAGCGGCGGAACGAGTTGACGTTGGGGGCAAACAGCGGCAGCGCCTCGGGGATGAACTTCTGCAGGCCACCGATGTGGTGCAGGAACAGTTCGCTCATGCTGCCGTCTTCATTGCTGAAGATGTTCTTGCCAGTGGTCACGTCGACCACGCTCTGGTGCAAGTGCATGGCGCTGCCCGGCTCGCCGGTCATCGGCTTGGCCATGAAGGTGGCGGCCACGTTGTGCTTGAGCGCGGCCTCGCGCATGGTGCGCTTGAACACCAGGATCTGGTCGGCCAGGTGCAGGGCATCGCCGTGACGGAAGTTGATTTCCATCTGTGCCGTGCCGTCCTCGTGGATCAGCGTGTCGAGGTCCAGGCGCTGCAGTTCGCACCAGTCGTAGACGTCTTCGAAAAGCGGGTCGAATTCGTTGGCGGCTTCGATCGAGAACGACTGGCGACCGGTTTCCGGGCGGCCCGAGCGGCCAACCGGCGGCTGCAGCGGGAAGTCAGGGTCTTCGCTGCGCTTGGTCAGGTAGAACTCCATCTCGGGCGCGACGATAGGCTGCCAGCCCTTGTCAGCGTAGAGCTTCAGAACTTTCTTCAGGACGTTGCGCGGTGAGAGTTCGACCGGGTTGCCTTTCTTGTCGTAGGTATCGTGGATCACCTGGGCGGTCGGCTCGATGGCCCACGGCACGAGAAACACGGCGTCCTGGTCAGGGCGGCAGATCATGTCGATGTCGGCCGGGTCGAGCAGGTCGTAATAGATGTCATCGTCGACATAATCGCCGGTCACGGTCTGCAGCAGCACGCTTTCGGGCAGGCGCATGCCTTTTTCAGCGATGAATTTGTTGGTCGGCGAGATCTTGCCGCGGGTGATGCCGGTCAGGTCGCTGATCAGGCATTCGACTTCGGTGATCTTGTGCTCTTTCAACCAATCGGTGAGCTGGTCGAGGTTGTTACTCATAAATACCTCAGGAGGTAAGGTGGTCCGCGCCCTGATTCTGGATGGAGTAGATGGCTAAAGCAAAAACCCACGCGCAGGCGCACTGTGGATACACTGAAAACAAGCGTGTCCGTAGTGGTGTCAAAGGGCAGGGATACGAGAAGAGCAACGAAAAAGCGTTACGAGGTTTGGTCCGGGTACGCAAAGCGTCAATTATTGCGGCCATGCGAGCCACAGCTCGACTGATGCGTGCGGGAACGGCAGGGATACCCGACTGCACTGCGCAGGCAGCGCATTCAGGTCGCGACAAGCGGACCATGTGACCCTCGTATTATTGTGTTCTGGGTTGAGTCCGAGCTTAGCCTTGTTAATTTTTTTACACAACACCTCCGTAAAAAATAAAACACGGCCGGTCGGAGATAGCCCTTTGCGTGGGAAATAGCGGATAATGGCATGCCCCGATATGCAGCAAATCTGCCGTCGATGTGCCATTTCGAGGCATCATGGGGTTGGCTTGACATCAGTTTGTCTTTTCGATTGACTGGTCCAGCAAGCCCCCCTTGATTGATATTTTTAACAACAAAGGTGTTGCATCATGTCGGTACCCCCGCGTGCCGTTCAGCTTAACGAAGCGAACGCGTTCCTTAAGGAACATCCTGAGGTTCTCTACGTTGACCTTCTGATTGCAGATATGAATGGTGTGGTGCGTGGCAAGCGCATTGAGCGCACCAGCCTCCACAAGGTTTACGAGAAAGGCATCAACCTGCCGGCCTCCCTCTTCGCCCTGGACATCAACGGTTCCACCGTCGAAAGCACCGGGCTGGGCCTGGACATCGGCGATGCTGACCGCATCTGCTATCCAATCCCCGACACGCTCTGTAATGAGCCATGGCAAAAGCGCCCGACCGCGCAGCTGCTGATGACCATGCACGAACTGGAAGGCGAGCCGTTCTTCGCCGACCCGCGCGAAGTGCTGCGTCAGGTGGTGAGCAAGTTCACCGATATGGGCCTGACCATCTGCGCCGCGTTCGAGCTGGAGTTCTACCTGATCGACCAGGAGAACGTGAACGGCCGCCCGCAGCCGCCACGCTCGCCAATTTCGGGCAAGCGCCCACAGTCGACCCAGGTGTACCTGATCGACGACCTCGACGAATATGCCGACTGCCTGCAGGACATCCTGGAAGGCGCGAAAGAGCAAGGCATTCCGGCTGACGCCATCGTCAAGGAAAGCGCCCCGGCGCAGTTCGAAGTCAACCTGCACCACGTTGCCGACCCGCTCAAGGCCTGTGACTACGCGGTACTGCTCAAGCGGTTGATCAAGAACATTGCCTACGACCATGAAATGGACACCACTTTCATGGCCAAGCCCTACCCGGGCCAGGCTGGCAACGGCCTGCATGTGCACATTTCCGTGCTGGACAAAGATGGCAACAACATCTTCACCAGCGAGGATCCCGAGCAGAACGCCGCGCTACGTCACGCTGTCGGCGGTGTGCTCGAGACCCTGCCCGCATCCATGGCTTTCCTCTGCCCGAACGTCAACTCGTACCGCCGCTTTGGTGCGCAGTTCTACGTGCCGAACGCACCGAGCTGGGGCCTGGACAACCGCACCGTGGCCCTGCGCGTGCCGACCGGCTCTGCCGATGCCGTGCGTATCGAGCACCGCGTGGCCGGCGCCGACGCCAACCCGTACCTGATGATGGCTGCGGTGCTGGCGGGCGTGCACCATGGGTTGACCAACAAGATCGAGCCAGGCGCGCCCATCGAAGGCAATTCCTACGAACAGCTGGAGCAAAGCCTGCCGAACAACCTGCGCGATGCCCTGCGCGAGCTGGACGACAGCGAGATCCTGAACAAGTACATCGATCCGAAGTACATCGACATCTTCGTCGCGTGCAAGGAGAGCGAGCTGGAGGAGTTCGAGCACTCGATCTCCGACCTCGAGTACAACTGGTATCTGCATACCGTGTAAACAAAAACGCCG
>NZ_BCBG01000083.1:0-5073 GCF_001320485.1 Pseudomonas sp. NBRC 111130 | reverse complement strand
GCGAAGAGGCCGGTGAGTTCAATAGAGAAATATCAGGACTTGGGCGGATGAATGATCCGATCGATCTTGTCCTTGATCAGCAGCCTTTCCTTGCGCAGGCGATTGACCGCTTCGTCGTTGGTGCCATTGGCCTCGGCGGCCAGCACCTCTTTGTCCTTGGTGTTGTATTCCTTGTGCAGCTTGTGAAGGTCCTGGTCCTTGTCTATGAGCGCCTGGAATGCGTCAGCGGTAATGTGCAGGTCAGCGAGCAGATCATGCGGAACTGGCATTTCTTCACCTCTGTCAGGGTTGTCGGTAAGGTCCTGACCTTTGAGGATAGCCGCCTTTGCGCAGGTGGGGGACTGGGGTAGGCTGTCGCATCCTTCCTTTGTGCCTGGAGCCTGCGCCATGCCTCACCTGAACCTGGAATACAGCGACAACCTGCGCGAACTCAATGTCGATGTGCTGTTGCTGCGCCTGAACCACGCCCTGGTGGGCAGCGGCCAGTTTGCCGACGAGGGCGACATCAAGAGCCGGGCCGAGGCCTTCAGTCAGTACCGGGTGGGTACCGCGCCGGGTGAGCGAGCGTTCGCCCATGTGCGCCTGGCCATCCTCAGCGGGCGCTCGCCCGAGGTGAAGCAGCAACTGTCGAACGGCTTGCTCGAGGTGTTGCGCGAAGCGATCCCGGCCAAGGCCGGAGTGGACACTCAGTTGTGCGTGGAAGTGCTCGACATTGACCGCGAACCTTATGCCAAGGCACGGCTGAACGGCTGCTGAATGAAGTTGATTTAATGTAAAAAATGCATCGGCTTACGAAATTGTTACCGTCTTTTTCACGAAAAATTGATGGTGCGCTTTCTAGAGTTCGCCCGACTTTCCCACAGTACCATCCGGCCTGTGGGTGATAATTACTCTCGATTGCGAATGCCGATGCTCAACTTCAAATCCCTGCGGACTGAATGGGTCACGCTGTTGGCCAGCGTTTACCTGCTGGTGGGTCTCAACATGTTCCTCTGGGAGCACCTGCAAGAGGTGGTGCCTGCCGGGATGACGGGGCTTTGGCTGAGCCTGGCGTTCGCCGTGCTGATGTTGTTCGCGTTCAACCTGGTGTTGACGCTGTTCGCCTTCCGTTATGTATTGAAGCCGTTATTGATCGTGTTGTTCATCAGTGGTGCAAGTGCTGCCTACTTCATGAACCAATACGGCGTGCTTATTGACGCTGGCATGTTCCGCAACATGGCCGAAACCAACGTTACGGAAGTGCGCGACCTGATGTCGTTCAAGTTCGCTGCCTATATTCTGCTGCTTGGTGTATTGCCGTCGGTCATGTTGTGGAAGACGAAGATCGCCTACCGCCCGTGGCACCGCGAATTGCTCGGCAAACTGGTGGTCAGCGGCGCCTGCGTGGTGGCGCTGGGCTCGGTGGCACTGGTCAATTATCAAGGGCTTTCGTCGCTGTTTCGCAACCACCATGAACTGCGCCTGATGCTCACCCCGAGCAATGTCGTCGGCGCGACCATCGGTTATGTCAACGAGCGCGTCGGTACTGCAGCGCGCCCATTCCAGAATTATGGCGAAGATGCCAAGCGCGACTTGGCCTGGCAGAAGCACGAGCGCAAATCGCTGACCGTGCTGGTCGTCGGCGAAAGCGCCCGTGCCGACCACTTCGGCGTGCTCGGCTATCCGCGCGATACCACCCCGAACCTGGCCCGGGAGCAAGGCCTGCTGAGCTTCTCCGATGTGCATTCCTGCGGGACTGAAACCGCCGTCTCGGTGCCGTGCATGTTCTCCGGCATGAAGCGCAAGGAATACGACGCCCGGGTGGCGAAGAACCGCGAGGGGCTGCTGGATATCCTCCAGCGTGCCGGCCTGGCCGTGCAGTGGCGCGACAACCAGTCGGGCTGCAAGGGCACCTGCGACCGCGTGCAGTTCATCGACGTCAGCAACCTCAAGGATCCGCAGCTGTGCGCCAGCGGCGAATGCCATGATGAAATCCTCCTGCAAGGCCTGGGCGAGCTGATCGACAACCTCGACAAGGATACCGTGCTGGTGCTGCACCAGATGGGCAGCCACGGCCCCGAATACTTCAAGCGCTACCCTCAAGACGGCGAGCGCTTCACCCCGGTGTGCCAGAGCAACGCGCTGAACCAGTGCAGCGAGCAGGAGATCATCAACGGCTACGACAACACCCTGGCCTACACTGACAAAGTGCTGTCTTCGCTGATCGATACCCTGCGCAGCAAGCAGGACAAGGTCGACACGGCGATGATCTACCTGTCCGACCATGGCGAGTCGCTGGGCGAGTACAACCTGTTCCTGCACGGCACCCCCTATGCCATTGCTCCGGAACAACAAAAGCATGTGCCGCTGCTGACCTGGTTCTCCGACAGCTACAAGCAAGACTTTGGCATCGACACCGATTGCCTGGCCAAGCTCAGCGATGCGCCGTTGTCGCAGGACAACCTGTTCCACTCGATGCTGGGCCTGCTGCAGGTGCACACCGAGGTCTACCAGCAGTCGCTGGACGTGTTTGCCAGCTGCCGGCCGTGGCTGGCAGCCCAGCGTTGAGGCCGTTCATCTAATCCACGGATGGCGCAGGTTTCACCAGCAGGGCCCGCGCCGTATATACTGCGCGCCAATGTTTGTGGGAGAGCCTTGTGGCCATCGAAATACACTGGATCCGTGACGACCAGACCCTGGCCGAACACTGCCGCAAGTGGCGCGAACTGCCCTTCGTGGCTCTCGACACCGAGTTCATGCGGGTCGACACCTTCTACCCGAGAGCCGGCCTGGTCCAGGTTGGCGACGGGCAGCGGGCTTTCCTCATCGACCCGCTGCTGATCGGCGACTGGCAGCCGCTGGGCGAACTGCTCGACGACAGCAACGTGGTCAAGGTGCTGCACGCCTGCAGCGAAGACCTCGAAGTGCTGCTGCGCCTGACTGGCAAGCTACCGCAACCGTTATTCGACACTCAGCTGGCCGCCGGATACCTGAACCTGGGCTTCTCCATGGGCTATTCGCGCCTGGTGCAGGACGTGCTGGGCATCGAGCTGCCCAAGGGCGAAACCCGCTCTGACTGGTTGCAGCGCCCGCTGTCGGAAACCCAGGTCAGCTACGCCGCCGAAGATGCCGTGCACCTGGCCGAGCTGTTCGCCGCCCTGCAGCCACGCCTGTCCGGCGACAAGTACGCCTGGGTGCTGGAAGACGGCGCCGAGCTGGTGGCTGCGCTGCGCCGTGAAGTCGAACCCGAGACTTTGTATCGCGACGTCAAGCTCGCCTGGAAGCTGAGCCGCCAGCAACTGGCGGTGCTGCGCGAACTGTGCGCCTGGCGCGAGCGTGAAGCACGCAGCCGTGATGTACCGCGCAACCGTATCCTCAAGGAACACTCGCTGTGGCCCATGGCCAAGAGCCAGCCGGATAACCTGTCGGCCCTGGCCAAGATTGAAGAAATGCACCCGCGCACCATCCGCCAGGACGGCGCCTTGCTGCTCGAACTGATCAAGCGCGCCGGCAACCTGCCGTCCGAGCAATGGCCACAGCCGCTCCCCGAGCCGCTGCCGATCGAAGCCGCCGGTATCCTCAAGCGCCTGCGTGCGATCGGCCAGGCCGAAGGCGAGCGCCTGGGTATCGCCCCCGAGCTGATGCTGCGCAAGAAAACCCTGGAAGCCCTGCTCAAGAGTGGCTACCCGAACGGCCCTTATCAACTGCCCGATTCGCTGCGCGGCTGGCGCCGTGAGCGGATGGGCCAGGCCCTGCTGGACGACCTGGCAGGTGCCGGAGACAAGCAATGAAACGTATCTGCTCAATCTACAAGAGCCCACGCAAGAACGAAATGTACCTGTATGTGCTCAAGGCCGATGGCCTGGAGCGCGTGCCCGAAGCCCTGCTACCGTTCTTCGGTACGCCCAAGCATGCTTTCGACCTGGTTCTCAGCCCCGAGCGCAAGCTGGCCCGCGAAGACATCGCCAAGGTCCTGGAGAACCTCGACAACCAGGGCTACCACCTGCAGATGCCACCGCCGGACGATGAATACATCGAGCACCTGCCCGAAGAACTGCTGCGCCGCAACGACCCGGTTTGATCATGCGTGTACTGATCGCTGAGCATGATCATGCTCGTTATGCCCAATTGTTGCGCGAAGCGATGCCGGAACTGGAAGTGCTGACCAGCAACGACTCCGCCGAACTGGCCCGCCAGGCACCGCAGTGCCCGGTCTGGCTGGGCCAGCCGGATCTGCTGGCGAGCCTGTTGCGCCAGGGCCACAAGCCGCAATGGATGCAGTCCACCTGGGCCGGCATCACGCCGTTGCTGGCCGAAGGGTTGCCGCGTGACTACCGCCTGACCCGCGCCGTAGGCATTTTCGGCCAGGTGATGGCCGAATACATGCTGACCTACATGCTCGGCCACGAGCGCGAAGTGTTGTCGCGCCTGGTCAGCCAGGTCGAGCGGCGCTGGGATGACCGTCCGGGGCGCAGCCTGGAGGGGCGCAAGGTATTGATTGTCGGGACCGGCGATATCGGCCAGCGGGTGGCCGAGTTCCTCGTGCCGTTTGGCGTGACCCTGTACGGTATCGCCAGCCGCGCCCGCGAGCAGGCGCCGTTCGTCGAAGTGGCGGGGCTGGCGGATTTGCCGCGCATGGTCGGGCAAGTGGACTACGTGCTCAACCTGTTGCCGGATACGCCGGCAACCCATGACCTGTACGACGCGGCGCTGTTCCAGTGCTTCCGGCCCACGGCGCTGTTCATCAACGCCGGACGCGGCGCGGCGGTGGTCGATGCCGACCTGGTCGAGGCACTGAAACAGGGGCATCTGGCCGGGGCGGTGATCGACGTGTGCCGGCAGGAGCCGCTGCCGCAACGGCATCCGTTCTGGACCGCCTGGGGCTTGTTGCTGACCGGGCACAGCTCAGCGCCCACCTCGCCGGCGGCGATGGTGCGGTTGTTTGCCGAGAATGTGCGGGCGTATGCCGAGGGGCAGGGGTTGCGCGGCGAAGTCGACTTCGCCCGGGGTTACTGATCTCTTTAACCTTTGCCGGCCTCTTCGCGGGCTCGCCCGCTCCCACAGGTACGGCGCCGCCCTCAGGCTGTGCACTAT
>NZ_BCBG01000082.1:0-5360 GCF_001320485.1 Pseudomonas sp. NBRC 111130 | reverse complement strand
CAGCCCTCACCCATTCTCCGGCGGTAAATCAAACGATCCCGTCTCGACTTCGCCCTTACGCACATAGCGGGCAATGATCACGCCCTTCGGCGTTACCTGCGAATGTTTCAGGGTGAAAACCCCAGGCGCCGCATTATCACTGAACAACCGCTTGCCATGCCCCAGCAACACAGGGTGAATGAGCAACTGAAGCTCATCGACCAGCCCGGCGGCGAGCAGTTGCTGCACCAGATTGCCACTGCCCTGGGTCAGCAGATCAGCGCCGTGCTGCTGCTTCAGGGCTCGCACCGCTGACACAATATCCGCGCCCAGCGCATGGCTGTTATGCCATTCGAGACTGTCGGGATCATGGGTGGCGACATGCTTGGCCACGCTGTTGAACAGCTTGGCGATGGAGAAGTCCTCGGTATCGTCTTTCACCTTCGGCCAGTAGCCGGCAAAGATGTCATAGGTGCGCCGCCCCAGCAGCAATTCGAACCGTTGGCTGAACAACGCCTGCATGGCCTGGCCAAACACTTCCTCGGCATGGGGCACGAGCCAACCGCCAAAGGTGAAACCACCGCTGGTGTCTTCCTGAGGGCCACCGGGGGCCTGCATGACCCCGTCGAGGCTGACGAAGGCGGCTACGATAAGTTTGCGCATGGGGCTCTCCTGAAAGGCTTGCCGATGTGATGATTCACCCTATGGTCGAACGGCGCGCGGCGATTTCGACAGGGCATGCAGTCCCGTTTTTGGCACAAGCACGGTCACCTGCCTGGGTTACCATCCATGCCGTGAATCCTTTCCCCACAGGAGTGCCGCCCGTGACCGAATACACCGCGCTCAAGGTCGAACTGACCGACAACATCGCCCATGTGCAGATCAACCGCCCGGAAAAGATCAACGCCATGAACGCGGCCTTCTGGACGGAAATCGTCGATGTCTTCCAGTGGATCGACGACACCGAGGCCGTTCGCGCAGTGGTGATCAGCGGTGCCGGCAAGCACTTTTCCGCCGGTATCGACCTGATGATGCTGGCGTCGCTGGCCGGGCAGATGGGCAAGGATGTTGGCCGCAACGCACGCTTCCTGCGCAAGACCATCCAGCGCCTGCAGGCCTCCTTCAATGCCGTGGACAACTGCCGCAAGCCGGTGCTGGCGGCGGTCCAGGGCTACTGCATTGGCGGCGCCATCGACCTGATCTCGGCCTGCGACATGCGCTATTGCAGCCGCGATGCGCAATTCTCGATCAAGGAAATCGACATGGGCATGGCCGCCGATGTCGGCACCTTGCAACGTTTGCCACGTATCATCGGCGACGGCATCATGCGTGAGCTGGCCTTCACCGGGCGCAATGTTGAGGCTGACGAGGCGTTGCGCATCGGCCTGGTCAACCGGGTCTATGATGATCAGGCCGCGTTGCTCGACGGGGTTTTTGCCATCGCTCGCGAGATTGCCGCAAAATCGCCGATCGCCGTGGCCGGCACCAAGGAGATGCTCAGCTACATGCGTGACCATCGCATCGACGATGGCCTGGACTACATCGCCACCTGGAACGCCGCGATGCTGCAGTCCGAAGACCTGCGCGTGGCCGTGGCGGCGCACATGAGCAAACAGAAACCGACGTTCGCCGACTGACCGGGCCGGGGGACGCAGCAAAGGAACCCCCGACATGTCAGCTCGCTGGACTACCGCAGTACTCGACCCACAGATCACCGGGGGGCTGGCCGTGGCCCGCAGCCCGGAAGGGTTCCTGGTGGACGCCAACGGCGCGCTGTTCCCCCGCGACTGGCTCAAGCGGCAGGACCTGGACGTGCTGTGCGAGCACGGTATCGGCCATTTCGATGGCGAGCCGGTATTCCTGCTGGAGCTGCGCAGCGCGACCGAAGTACCGGGTTGCAGTTGGCGTGGCCTGCGCGCGTTCATGCTGGAAGGCGACTTCGACACCTACAAGGTGCTGGGCTATGCCGCGCAGATCGGCACCTGGGCCCGCGAGCACCGCTTCTGCGGCAGCTGCGGCCAGGCGATGACGCAGATCCGCTGGGAGCGGGCGATGTACTGCCAGCCCTGCGACCTGCGCAGCTATCCGCGCATCTCGCCGAGCATGATCGTACTGGTGACCCGTGGCGACGAGATCCTGTTGGCCCGTTCGCCGCGCTTCGTCACAGGCGTGTACAGCACCCTGGCGGGCTTTGCCGAACCGGGCGAATCCGCCGAAGACTGCCTGGTACGAGAGGTGCGCGAAGAGGTGGCGGTGGAGGTGCGCAACATCCAGTACATCGGCAGCCAGTGCTGGCCGTTCCCGCACTCGATGATGCTGGGCTTCCATGCCGAATACGCCGGGGGCGAGATTGTCATGCAGCCGGACGAGATCGAGGACGCCAAGTGGTTCAGCGTCCATGACCTGCCGCCGCTGCCGGCCGGGCGGTCCATCGCCCGATACTTGATCGACCTTTATGTGGCGCGCCGCGTAGGCCTGCCCGAACCAGTGCTGCCACGCTAGGTTTGTGGTTATCAAGGGGACTGTCATTTCTGATAGTTGCTGAGCCCGAATTGAACTTTACAATGGCAGGGGCCGTTAACCTGGAGGGGAAATGCCTACGTTGATCTCAGTTTAGTCCCCGGCAGCAGAGTTGTGGCGGCGATTTAAAGGAGAGTCTTATGCATTACGGTGGTCGCGCCAAATTACCTGTCTCTCGCGGCTATACGCCTTATGGTTATAACCGTACTGACACAACTGAATCGCTACTGGGATTCAACGCGCAGTTGCGAGACTCCTTTACAGGCTTTTACATGCTGGGTAATGGCTATAGAGCTCTCAGTTGTGCATTGCAAAGGTTTCTTTCGCCCGACATCTTGAGCCCATTTGATAGGGGTGGAATAAATACTTATGCTTATTGCGCTAGTGATCCTGTTAATCGTGTTGATCCATCAGGGCGCATGAGCTGGCTTAAGGCATTATTCCAAAAATCGATAACTTTTGAGGACGATTATCAAGTTTTGTTCCCGGGTCGGAAGGGGGTCTCATCAACCACATTTCATAAGGAAGTTTTTAAGACTGGTAACGCGGGGTTTGTAACGCATGGCCACGCTGACGGCAGCCCGCGGCTTATGAATGAACATGGGAATATGGTATCTGCCAAAAAAGTAGCAATGAAGGAAATTGCTCCTAGACTGAAGGGGTTGAAATCTTATCGAGCCGATCCAAATAAGCCAATTTATCTGATTGCTTGCAAGTCAGGGGCGAGCGGTGCAGCACAGGAAGTCGCTAATGCGTTGAATAGACCAGTGATTGGATACCGTCACAATGTGCTGACGCCTGACGATTGGTTTATGAACACGCAAGCAGAAAATCATCCCTGGTTAGGGCTTTTCGAGCTACCTCCAATACCGTACGTTCGAAGAACCGCCACCCCGATAACTTTCAATCCCGTTGGCCGAATACGCCGTAAGGAATAGGTGGGGTCATACCAACCCGAACCAGTGCTGCCACGCCAGGCGCACGGTCAGCGCCAGCACCACGGTGATGAACACCGGGCGGATGAACTTGCTGCCGCCGCTGATCGCCGTGCGTGCGCCGAAGAAGGCGCCGACCATCACCGACAGGCCCATGCACAGGCCAACGATGTAATCCACCTGCCCGGAAATGATGAACACGGTCAGCGCCGCGATGTTGCTGACGAAGTTCATGCTGCGCGCCACGCCGCTGGCGCGGACCAAGTCGATGGGGTAGAGCAGCAGCGTGCTGACGGTCCAGAACGCACCGGTGCCGGGGCCGGCCACACCGTCGTAGAAACCGAGGGTGAAGCCTTGGGGGAACTGCCATTTCTTCTTGATCGGCGCATCGGCATCCAGCGGTGCCTTGGGCGTGCCGCCGAACAGCAGGTAGATGCCACAGGCGAAGACGATCACCGGCAGCATCTTGTTCAGCCACTCGGCTGGCATGTAGTGGGCCACCATTGCACCGATCGAGGCGCCAACCAAGGTCGCGAGCAGGGCGGGGCGCCATTGCGCCGGGTGGAATAGCTTGCGCTTGTAGTAGGTGAAGCCGGCGGTGGCCGAGCCGAAGGTCGAGCTGAGCTTGTTGGTGCCGAGAACCAGGTGTGGCGGCATGCCGGCGGTGAGTAGCGCCGGAGTGGTCAGCAGGCCGCCGCCACCGGCGATGGCATCGATGAAACCGGCGACGAAGGCGACCAGGGCGAGGATCAGTAAGGTGAGCGGTTCTACGGTGAGTTCGAAGGGCATGGGGGCTGACTGGCAGAGGGCAGGGCGTGCGGCAAATGGCCGCGCTAGAAGGGGACATGGTAATCCTGGGCGCAAACGGTTGCCAGTGCCGGCCCTTTCGCGGGTGAACCCGCTCCCAAAGGTATTGCACAGGTCTTGAAGTTGGCGCGAAACCTGTGGGAGCGGGCTTGCCCGCGAAGAGGCCGGTACTGCAAACCCTATCAGCTCTGGATGAACGCCAGCAGATCCGCATTGATCACATCGGCATGGGTGGTCGGCATGCCATGCGGGTACCCCTTGTAGGTCTTCAAGGTGCCATTGGGCAGCAACTTGGCTGACCGCGGCCCGGAATTCTCGTAGGGCACGATCTGGTCATCATCCCCATGCATCACCAGCACCGGCTGCTTGATACCCTTGAGATCCTCGGAGAAATCGGTCTGCGAGAACGCCACGATGCCGTCGTAATGCGCCTTGGCGCTTCCGATCATGCCCTGGCGCCACCAGTTGCCGATGACGCCTTCCGACGCTTGCACACCCGGTCGGTTGTAGCCATAGAACGGACCCGTCGGAACATCCCGGTAGAACTGTGCACGGTTGCTGGCGACCTGGGCCTGGAAGTTGTCGAACACCGACTTGGGCAGGCCGCCAGGATTGGCCGGCGTCTGCACCATCAACGGTGGCACGGCGGCGATCAGCACGGCCTTGGCCACCGGGTCACCAGGATACCGGGCCATGTAGCGCACCACTTCGCCGCCACCGGTGGAATGGCCAACATGCACCGCGCCCTGGATGCCCAGGTGGTCGACCACGGCTGCGACATCGTCGGCATAGTGGTCCATGTCGTGGCCGTCCCATACCTGGCTGGAGCGCCCGTGGCCGCGGCGGTCGTGGGCGACCACGCGAAAGCCCTTGGCCAGGAAGAACAGCATCTGTGCGTCCCAGTCATCAGCGCTGAGCGGCCAGCCATGGTGGAAGTGGATGACCTGCGCATCGCGCGGTCCCCAGTCCTTGTAGAAAATCTGAACGCCATCCTTCGTGGTTACGTAGCTCATGGTCGTGTCTCCTCAGTGCACGAACCGAAGTGAGCTATTGAGAATAGGAGGGATTGCGCACGGCATTGAAGTTTGTAGTGGCAGTACCGGCCTTTTCGCGGGCACG
>NZ_BCBG01000081.1:0-6249 GCF_001320485.1 Pseudomonas sp. NBRC 111130 | reverse complement strand
CTTGTGGCCCAGCGGGTCGATCTCGGTGATCAGGTTGCCTTTGTCGTCGTAACGAGACTGCCAGACGCTACCGTCGGGGAAGCGGGTTTCGGTGACCAGGGGTGTAGCGAGGTGATACTTGTAGGTGATCTTGCGGCCCAGTGGGTCGGTTTCCTCGATCAGCCGGGAGAACTCGTCGTTCTGAACGCTAGCCCTTGGCTGTGAAACATTAATAGCAACAAAAATAAAGGAAAATGGTTCCACCCATCAACCAAGTACATTAACAATGAGAAGGCCAATTTAACCACGGCGGCTACTTCAAACCATAGTTTATTAAAGAACCCTAGCAATATGAGTCTATCTGAATCAGTCGCCATGCAAGCGATTCAATCAGCCTTTAGCGGAACCCAGCAAAACCCGCATACCATTTGCACGCAAAAAAATGCACACATTACTTATATTACAATTAACTTTTCGCCCGCATACCCAACAGGCCATCTTCCTGAAAAATAAAGATCAACTATTTTTGACCAGATGCCATCACCTCCATAATAGACTTCAGAGACATACTGTCGAAATGCAAAGCAGGCTGCATTTCGAGCTGCCAAACTGAAATCATGCGCGCCCGATACAAACTTATCTTTCGCCACATTCTTAACCGACTGCATAACAGCTTTACTAACCCTAAGCCTTGCATCAACTAATTCTTGAGGCGGTCTAGGAAAAGAATTGAACGGATCATCTTGAGTAGGCGTAGTCGGCAACCACTCCAGATCTTTATAGGCACCCGCGAAATCAGCTTCTAGAGGCTCAATAAAAACTCGGAATACACTCTCTATGTATACAACCCCTTCAATCGCGTCAGGAGCCTTACCCATGCTTGAGAAAAAATCTGTCCGCGCTACATTATCAATCAATTTTTCGACGTCTAACATATTAAAATCTTATATCTGTTATCGTACCAGGCGGCAAAGCCTTCCGGCTCTGCTGAATAGTCGCTCTCAATACCCCACCGGCGGCATGCGGCCCCGGAATTCCAGGGAGCGAATGATTAGGTAGCTTACCTCTCGTGGGCATGAGATTCCACCATTTGTTTGGCCCCCACTTTCCAGTGGAATAATATGGTGAGGTGTGGCCCCTTCTGGCCAAGTTCGCCCTGTATGGGTTTCCCATTGTTTCATCAAGTAATCTTGATCCCGAACAAATTCTTTTCGGTCCACTTGGTTTTGGAAGACGCTACGGCGCTGCACAACCGGCAAATTCCCCTTCAATATTGCGGCTTGCTGCGCTGTTATGTTTCCTCCAGGAGCGGCAACCTGATTCGCCTCCGAAATAATCTTATCATTCAGCTTGCCGCAAGTTAGACCTAAAGGGTCTACCCATCCGTTCGGTTCCGGTGCATATTGATAAAGATTAATTCCTCCTACCAACCCAACCGGATCCTGAGCAGTGAACCGTCCCATTTCAGCGTCGTAGAAACGGAACGTATTGTAGTGAAGCCCTGTTTCATCATCGAAGTACTGGCCCTGAAAGCGCAAGTTCTGATCGACTTCACTAACAGCCAACTGCTCTACAGAACCCCACGAACGATACGAAGCCTGCCAAACAATCGTGCCATCACTGTCCGTCAGTTCCAGCGGCGTTCCAATCTGGTCGGTATGGAAGTAGTAGAGTTTCTGTTCTTGACCCTCAGCCTGGTCTATCCGCGCCAACGGCGCATAGCTGCCCGGCTCATACACATACAAGATGCTCTGCCCCGGCGTCTCTTCCCGCAGCATCCTCAGCCCTTGCCAAAGGAAGCGCTTCTGTTCGACCTCTCCGTTAATCTCAGCCTGCTTGGCCACCCGCCGCCCCAGGCTGTCGTACCGATACTGCCCGGTACTCTCCAGCTTGCCGTTAACCCGGGTCTCAGCCCGAACCAGCCGGTTCTCGCAGTCATAGGCAAAGATCTGCAGCTTGCTGTGCCCCGAGCGCTTCTCGATCAGGTTGCCCCACGGGTCGTAGCGGTACTCCTGGTCACGCCACTGCTTGATCCGGTTGTCCCTGACCTTGTCAAACTGACGGGCATTGAAGTCCAGGCGGTTCGCCGCCGGGTCGTAGCGGAATTCTTCGCTGCCCACCAGCGAGCCGGTATCCCGGCTGCGCAACTGGCCGTTGGCTTCGTACTCGTACTTGATCTCGCCACGCAGCTTGTCGAGGGTCCGCACCAACTCTCCGGCCGGGTCGTACTGGTAGCGGCGTTGAATCGGGTTGTAAGCGTGCTCCACCAGCAGCGAGGTATTGATGCCGGTGTTGTGAATCTGCGAGAGCTTGTCGGCGGGCAAGGTCGAAGCAAACTGCCAGGCCTTGCGCCCCATGGCGGTCATAGCCAAAGTAACTGGTGAGCTTGCCCTGGGTGCGGTAGACCTCCCGGTGCAGGTCGTCGCGCTCCATGTCGCTGATTACCTGACCATCCAGGTTCAGCTGGTGCAGGTGCCCGCTGCCGTAATACAGGTGATTGACCTTGCGCCCGTCCGGCAGGGTCAGCGTGGTCAGGTTGCTGAGCGGATCGTACTCGTAGCCCAGGGTGCCATCGGGCGTGATTTCTTGGGTCAGCCGACCCAGCAGATCGTAGCCGTACTCCAGCTTCTCCTCGGTCACCCCAAGCTGCTTGCCGATACCGCTCGGGTGCCGCTCGATGCTCAGCAACCGGTCACCGTCGTCATAGGTGAACCGCTGCTCATCATCGCGATTGAGCTTGGCAATCAGTCGGCCAATGGTGTCGCGCTCGAACAGCGTATGCCGCTCCGGCCGCTCGGCGTTTTCGCCGTAGCCAACTTCATCCAGCCGCGTCAGGTGGCCACCAATGTTGTAGCTGAAGCGCCGGGTCAGGTTATCCACCCGCACTTCCTCGCTCAGCCGGTCCGAGGCGTCGTAGGCAAAGCTGTAGGTCGCGTTGTTCTCGTTGACCAGCGCGGTCAGGCGGATCGCCTTGTCGTACTCGTAGCGAACCCGCTGGCCCTTGGCGTCCTGACGGCTGCTCGGCAGGCCGCGCGCGGTGCGCATCAGGCGGATGGTCTGGCCCTTGCCGTCGGTGTGGCTGAGCACCTGGGCGTAGACGTTGTAGGTAAAGGTCTCGGCGGTGCCGTCCGGGTGAGTGATGCGCAGTACCTCGCCGTCCGGCTTGCGCTCCAGCGAGGTGGTCTGGTTCAGCGCATCGGTCACGGCCACCAGGTGATGACGCTCGTCATAGCGGTAATAGGTGCTCTTGCCTGAGCAGTCCTGGTAGCGCTCGACCTGGGCCAGGGTGTTCCACCACAGGTACTTGGACTTGTAGGTCGCATCGATGATGGTGTGCGGCAGGCCATCGTCGCTGTTGAGGTACTCGGTCATCTGGCCGAGGGCGTCGGTTTCGGCGAGCAGGTTGCCCTGGTCGTCGTAACGCGCTCGCCAGGTGCTGCCATCCGGGTAGCTGACCTGGGTCACCAGCGTGGTCAGGTGGTGATATTCGTAGGCGATCTTGCGGCCCAGCGGGTCGGTTTCTTCGAGCAGGCGGGCGAATTCGTCGTACTTGAAGGTCAGGCGATTGCCGTCTGGCAGGTCGAGGCCGACCATGTAGCCGTTATCGTCCTGCGCGATGGAATGCGTTTGCCAGCAAATTTGCGACCACCCTTGATGCGTTTGATTTTGGTGCTAGATATCAATCACTTCTCAGTTGATAAAGGCGTCGGCCCTACCGCAGGTTTGGTAGCGCCAACGAAATCGCATACTTTTAAAGAGCCAGATTGATTAGCAACAAACCGAATGCGCACCAAACTCACCAACAACGCAATAATTGTTCAAATGTCATTAAATTCGGTCCAGGTATCATATGCATAGCGCTCGTCTATTTCTTCAAACGCAAGCCCTTTCAAACCAGTGGCGGCAATTTTGAATCTCTCACTACAAAATAACTCCAATGTTTCCTGGCATCTGAAAACATCTGAAGCCAATGCCGGAGATATCACAAAACTTGTAATATTGTCTATACTCGTGGATCCCGGATAAATCGGACTATCAATTTCGATACCGGTCTCCATATCTTTTGAAACCTCAAACACAGACTTACTCTTATCTAGCGCCGCCAGACTTTCAGCGGGAAGGAATATGAAAAAGTCACCCTTCCGAGCAGCCCCTTCATATGATATCTCTAACGGTACGGCTCTATACTTAGCCCCCAACTTATCACAAGCCTCTAGAAACTTTTTCGATACATATGTATCGCCTAGCTGGTAGTAGTCAAAATCCAAATCATCAAGTGCCATTTCTAGGCCAGACAGCTCCAGAGAGTACGTCTTCTCTATCACTATCTCCATTGGATTAGGCTCAAAGGAGTCCCACTCAAACTCTTCGCACTTGAAATAGCCCGACAATACAACTGGACAGCCTACGTCATGAGAGTCATAGCGCAAAGCGTAGTATTTAACACTACTCACAGAACCCTCCCAGTAACAGCATCAACTACAAAATTGTTATTCCGCGTCTGCCACTGTGGGTTTATCAACGTAGTGGCAACGCAGGCCCAAGGGCGTTGCTGAGGGTCACAATCAGGCCTTAGATATTCGACCACGCGCTTGATGTCGGTCAGGCGGCCCAGCGGATTGTCGTAGCGCAGTTGAACGCGGGGGCCGTCCATAATACGGGGAATAAAGCGCAGGAAGAGCTGATCTGACGCTGATAGCGCTTCCGCACGTATGAACAATCGCAGGTGATCACGCCAGGCGCGTGATCACCCTAATGTTAATTATTAAAGATCAGGACCTCAAGAAAAAGCATTCGAACCAGTAAAATATAAGCCCTCTCCATCATACCTATACAGAAGAAGCGGCTTACGGGATTTTTTTTGTTAACGCCTTCGCGCCACTCGCTTTCCAAGCCAACAACAAGCCTAACTTCCCAAGCCTTTCATTAATAGCACCGAGACTTCCCGCTTGAACCAACCAGACAAATATTGACTCGGAAATCTTTTTAAGTACACCGTTATTGTAATCTTGGAGAATCCAATCCCCCAATTTTACTCCTGACACATCGAGCTCTAGATGACGGGAGTTGAGAAGATTAACTTCATAAACCATACGCAGAAGCTCCCCCTTATATCTCTCCTGACCAGCATGTCGACCAGGCACCTCTTTTTTGAATGCCCCGGAGTTTTCAAACGGATAAATAGAGACGAAATTCTCTCCCGCCGCGTAATTAAAACCTTTGCTTACGCTTGCGCTCCGGTAAGCTATACCATAGAACGACGATTTCGGCGATTTTTGAACAGCTTCTTTGAAAAAATCAATAAAGGCTTCAAGCGAGGATTGATCACCACTTGATTGAGCATCTATATGACAGAAATTGGAAAAACGGTCGGTATTATAACCATAAGACGCAAGCCATGGAACTACACCATTACTTTCATTGTAAAGCCTGAAAGATGATACAGAATTTGCAGCAATTCTTCCAGCTAGATCCTCCAGTGAAACTTCAACTAGGTCATGATCACCAAGGTGATCACCATCAGCAAGATACTTATAATACGCCGCCCCCGTTATCGGCAAATTAACAAACGAGAAATACGCCACTCCCAGCTTCAAAGCCAACTCAGGTGAAATATTTTCAGTACCATATAAAGCCATTGCCAAGCACATAAAGCACCTATATACCCGAAATAAAATCATCCAGTATAGCTTTCATATCAGATGCACTATACGGGTGTTCAAGAACCAAAACCTCCCCTCGCTTGCTGACTGGCAGATTATTCATGGCAGAATTATTTCGAGAGGTCAGCGTAGGTAGCTTTTTACCCATGTCCGTCTTGGAAGCCAATTCTATCGCATGTACCTTGCCATTGACATCAACAGCCATAACATCGGGTCTTCTGGCAGAGACCCCGCGACCGCTAGCAAAATTATAAGACCTATTTAGATAAACGTCTGTAAACTTTCCACTCATTGCCAACTTATTTGCAATTGCTTCGGAAAACTGATCATGACCCGGCGTGCCATCTACTTGACCACGCCCATGAATTTTTGTGTTATTAACCACCCGTACTGGGCATGGCGCGAGACCAGCAGGGTCAATCCACATGATCGGATTGAGATTATACCTAAATAAGTTGAAACCGCCTCGAAGCCCTATCGGATCAGGCGAAATAAAGCGACCACTATCAGGCGCATAATAACGGTATGTATTGTAATGAAGCCCGGTTTCTGAGTCGAAGTACTGCCCCTGGAAGCGCAGATTCTGATCGACTTCACTAACGGCCAG
>NZ_BCBG01000080.1:0-7229 GCF_001320485.1 Pseudomonas sp. NBRC 111130 | reverse complement strand
CTTTTTCTACTGTGCAGGAGATTTTTGCGTGCACACGCCCATTCCCGTAACGGTCCTCACCGGTTTCCTCGGTGCCGGCAAGACCACGTTGCTCAAGCACATGCTCAAGGCCGAGCACGGGCTGAAGATCGCCGTGATCGAGAACGAGTTCAGCGAGGCTGGCATCGACAGCCAGTTGCTTGGTGACGAGCCGGTACAGGTCATGACCCTGGCCAACGGCTGCGTATGCTGCAGCATCCATGGCGACCTGACCCGCGCCCTGTACCTGCTGCTCGAACGCCTGGACACTGGCGAGATCGCCTTCGACCGCCTGGTGATCGAATGCACCGGCCTGGCCGACCCGGCACCCGTGGCACAGACCTTTTTCATCGATGAAGAACTGCGCGATCGCTACATCCTCGACGGCATCATCACCCTGGTCGATGCTGCCCATGCCGAGGTGCACCTGACCCAGACCATCGCCCAGGCCCAGGTCGGTTTTGCCGATCGTCTGCTGCTGAGCAAGACCGACCTGGTCGAACCGGCTGCAGTGGAGGCCCTGCGCGAGCGCCTGGCGCGGATCAATGGCCGGGCGGCCATCCGTGTAGTCGAGCATGGCCGCATCGACCTCGCCGAGCTGCTTGATGTGCGCGGCTTCAACCTTAACCCGGACCTGGGTGCCAACCTGAAGCCAAGCCTGCGCCCGGTGCTCAAACCGGCCACGCCAGACCGGATTTCCACCCTGGTGTTGCGTACCGAGACCGCCCTGGACATCGACCGCCTCAGCGAATTCATGAACCAATTGCTGGAAGAGCACGGCAAGCAGCTGCTGCGCTACAAAGGCGTGCTGAACATCGCCGGCGAGGAGCGTCGCCTGGTGTTCCAGGGCGTGCTCAAGCTCTACGGCTTCGACTGGGATGCCGAATGGGCGGCAGACGAGCAGCGCGAGAGCGTGATGGTGTTCATCGCCGATGAACTGCCCGAAGCTAAGATTCGGGCTGGGTTCGAGGCGCTGGCTGCGGGCTGAGCTGGCGCGGGGGCTGAGCCTCGAACCACTGCGGCCAGGAGCTGCGGTGGCGTGTCTCGACCTCGATGCACGGGATCAGTCGCTCAGTGAGCACGGCGGTTTGCCGCACGGCCTTGGCGGTGCGGTACTTGACGCTGTGGATGCACTCACGGTCGCCAAACTCGCAGCGGTTCAGCGCCGTGCCACCGCAAGGGCCGTTGGCCAGGCCCTTGGGGCAGGTTTCCGGGCAGGTGTAGAGGGTGTCTTCCAGGCGGCAGCGGCCGCAGGTGTCGCAGCCAATCAACGGGCGTTTGACCGCCCGTTCCAGCCCGTGCAACACCCGGGCCCCACGCTTGGTTGCCCACAGTGGCTGGCGCACGGCCCAGCCGAACGCCTTGCTGAGCCAGTGGCTGCGGCTGAACAGCAGCGAATGGGCACTGTGCAACAGGTGATAACGGACTTTCTCCTTGCCTGAGGCGCTGACGGTCGATTCACCTTGGCGCCAGTTGCCCTGTGGCGGATGGAACGCCACGATGGGCAGGCCTGGCATCTGCCAGCTGTCGGCCCAGGCGGGCGCCCAGTGCTCCAGCGAATGGATCTGCGCTTGCCAGTGTTCCAGGCGCTCTTCCAGTGCCAGCAGCTGTTTGAGTTCGTGAATCCCCGACAGGTGCACGCCTGCATACCCCATCAGCTTCACACCGATAATCTGCAAGGCAAGGCGGTCGACGCTGCGCGCCTGGGCGAAAGCCTTGGACACCTTGCTTTCGGCTTCAAGCAGGTCGCGCATCGAAGGCGAGACGGTTACCCCCGCCACATGCTCGAGCATCGTCGCGCGGCCGTGGGTCAGGCTCATCAGGCAGGCCAGCATCGGTTTGGGCGAGGCCTGGCGCTGCATCCAGTGGATGGCTTCCTGGTGCTTGCTGGCATCGAAGCCCAGTTGCAGGGTGAGGAAGTCGGCGCCGGCGGCGAGCTTTTTCTCCGCCTTGAAGTACTGTGCGCCGCCTTCTTCCTCGTGGTACTTGAACGGGTTCAGTGCCGCCCCGAGCAGCCAGTTCGGGCACGCCTGGCGCGCAATCAGCAGGGCCGCGACCGACTCCAGATAGCGCACCGGGCGTTCACCGGGTTGGTGCCCGGGCAGGCGGTCGCCCGTGAGTAACAGCAACTGATCGAGGCCAGCGGCGTCCATGCGCTGCAGCTGAGCCAACAGATGATGGCGTTCGCGGTCCTTGCCCGAAAAGTGCGGCAAGGCGGGGAGCGGGGTGTTGAAGGAGGCGAGGGCGTCCAGCGGTGACATGTCCAGCGGGCTGCCCACGCGGTCGCCGATGGCGACGGTCATCGGCCAGCCACACAACTGCCCGCGGGCCATGATCGCCTCCATCGCGGCGAAGCGTTCCGCCGAGGGCTTGGGCACGAATTCCATTACGCAGACGAAGTGTTTTTCGCGCAGCGCGGCTTTCAGCAGGCTCATGGCTTGAGGGCACCTGGAGTTTTCAGGTTGGCATTGTGCGGCAGTTTGTCGGTCGGGCCATGTCTGAATACGTAGGCTGCTGCTCTGAACAAGACATTCAGGTTGGTCGGCATCATGAGTATTTCTTGAGTTCATCTCAAATTTTATGAGTTTGTCTCAGGCGTGTGCTGACTGGAAAATTCCCTTATTCATTTAGGCACTCTTTTTCGAACTCTGAGGGACAAGACATGGCACTGGCGCACAACCTGGGCTTTCCACGCTTTGGCAGTGACCGCG
The DNA here is from genome assembly GCF_001320485.1 of Pseudomonas sp. NBRC 111130. Taxonomy (NCBI): domain Bacteria; kingdom Pseudomonadati; phylum Pseudomonadota; class Gammaproteobacteria; order Pseudomonadales; family Pseudomonadaceae; genus Pseudomonas; species Pseudomonas sp. NBRC 111130. The sequence goes on along the minus strand of NZ_BCBG01000080.1, from coordinate 4,500 downwards.
AGTTGCGTGCCCGCCACTGGCAAGTGCAGAAAGACGCCGGCATCGAGCTGCTGCCAGTCGGCGACTTCGCCTGGTGCGATCAGCCGTTTGCCCAAGGCTGGGAGCAACTGTTCGACGAAGTGACAGAAGCCAAGGCTTTGGGCCATGCAGTCAAACCGGTGGTCATCGGCCCGTTGACCTACCTGTGGCAGGCCAGCCAGGACAGCGCCAACCTCGACGAGCTGGAACACCTGCTGCCGCTGTATGACCAGGGCCTGAACCGCCTGGCTGCCCTGGGGGCGGAATGGGTGCAGATCGATGAGCCGATCCTTTCGCAGGAGCTGCCGCAGGATTGGAAGAACGCTTTTGAACGCGTTTACAACATCCTTCAGCGTGCGCCGCTGAAGAAGCTGATCGCCACTTACTTTGGTGGGCTGGAAGGCAACCTCGGCCTGGCCGTCAACCTGCCGGTCGATGGCCTGCACATCGACCTGGTGCAGGCCCCCGACCAGTACCAGACCCTTCTTGACCGGCTTCCGGCCTACAAGGTGCTGTCACTCGGCCTGGTCGACGCCGGCAACGTCTCGCCTTGCGACCACGAGAAGACCTTGGACCTGCTGCGCGATGCCCACGACCGCCTGGGTGAGCGGCTGTGGGTGGCGACAGACTGTTCGTTGCTGCACAGCCCGGTGGACCAGGCCGTGCAGAAGTGTCAGGAAGTTGCGCTGCTGGCCAGGGCTATCAATGAGGCGGCTGCCACCGAGTTGCGCGCTTCTGCCTGATCAACGTTCGATCGCCAGTGCGACACCCTGGCCACCACCAATGCACAGGGTGGCCAGCCCCTTCTTGGCATCACGCTTGATCATTTCGTGCAGCAAGGTCACCAGCACCCGACACCCCGACGCACCGATCGGATGGCCCAGGGCAATCGCCCCGCCGTTGACGTTGACCTTGCTCGCATCCCACTCCAGCGCCTTGCCCACCGCCAGCGCCTGCGCGGCAAAGGCTTCGTTGGCTTCGATCAGGTCAAGGTCGGCCAGCTGCCAGCCTGCCTTGTCCAGGCAGCGCTGGGTCGCCGACACCGGGCCGATGCCCATGATCGCCGGGTCCACGCCCGCGCTGGCATAACTGGCAATCTTCGCCATTACCGGCAGCCCCAGGGCCTGGGCCTTGCTGGCGCTCATCATCAGCACCGCGGCGGCGCCGTCGTTGAGGCTGGACGCGTTGCCAGCGGTGACGCTGCCGTCCTTCTTGAAGGCCGGGCGCAGCTTGGCCAGCGAATCGGCAGTGGTGTCCGGACGGGGTTGTTCGTCACGGTTGAAGACTTTCGGCTCGCCTTTTTTCTGTGGCATCACGATCGGGGTGATCTCGTCCTTGAAGCGGCCCGCTTCGATCGCTGCCACGGCCTTGCGCTGCGACTCGGCGGCAAAGGCGTCCTGCTGTTCACGGCTGAGGCCGTATTTGTCCACCAGATTCTCGGCGGTGATGCCCATGTGGTAGTCGTTGAAGGCATCCCACAGGCCGTCGCTGATCATGCTGTCGATCAGCTGGCCATGGCCCATGCGCTGGCCGGTGCGGGCGGAGGGCATCACGTAGGGGGCCAGGCTCATGTTCTCCTGGCCACCGGCGATCACCACCTCGGCGTCACCGCAGCGGATGGCCTGGGCCGCCAGGTGCAGGGCCTTCAGGCCCGAACCGCAGACCTTGTTCAGGGTCAGTGCCGGCACGCTGTAGGGCAGGCCGGCCTTGATCGCGGCCTGGCGCGCCGGGTTCTGCCCGGCACCGGCGGTGAGCACCTGGCCGAGGATCACTTCATCGACCTGGGCCGGGTCCAGCCGGGTCTGCTCCAGCAACTGCTTGATCACTGCTGCACCGAGGTCGACGGCCGGCACATTGGCCAGGGCACCCTGGAAGCTGCCGATGGCGGTACGGGTTGCGGCGACGATGACCACGTCGTTCATGTTGTTGTTCTCCGGGCAATGGGCGTAGTGCTGCCAGCATCTGCCGCTTTGGTTGATTTGTTAAGTTTGTTTTTCTTTGTGATTGATGTGAAAAGCCAATCAATGAGGGTGCAGACGAACCGCGGTTTTGCATCCCCCTGATCAGCCCGTAATATGTGTCGGATAACCTGCGGGGGTAGTCTCACCCTCTGATCAAACGGAATCGCCCCTATGGCGATTCCCCGGCATACACTGACGAGGTACAGACATTGGCCATCATTCATCCTAAGGTTCGCGGTTTCATCTGCACCACGACTCACCCGAAGGGCTGCGAGCTCAACGTCCGTGACCAGATCGAAGCCACCCGCAAGCTGGGCGTGCGCGAGGATGGCCCGAAGAAGGTCCTGGTCATCGGCGCTTCCAGCGGCTACGGCCTGGCAGCCCGCATCACCGCGGCCTTCGGCTTCAAGGCCGACACCCTGGGCGTGTTCTTCGAAAAGCCAGGTACCGAGACCAAGGCCGGTACCGCTGGCTGGTACAACGCCGCCGCCTTCGACAAGTTCGCCAAGGCCGAGGGCCTGTACAGCAAGTCGATCAATGGCGACGCCTTCTCCGATGAAGCCCGTGCCAAAGTCATCGAGCTGATCAAGAACGAAATGGGTGGCAAGGTCGACCTGGTCATCTATTCGCTGGCTTCGCCCGTGCGCAAGCTGCCGCACACCGGCGAACTGGTGCGTTCGGCATTGAAGCCGATCGGCCAGCCGTACAAGTCGACTGCCATCGACACCAACAAGGACACCATCATCGAGGCCAGCATCGAGCCGGCCACCGAGCAGGAAATTGCCGACACCGTGACCGTCATGGGCGGCCAGGACTGGCAGCTGTGGATCGACGCCCTGGCCGGCGCTGACGTGCTGGCCGAAGGCGCGCGCACTGTGGCCTTCAGCTACATCGGCACCGAAATCACCTGGCCGATCTACTGGCACGGCGCCTTGGGCCAGGCCAAGCAGGACCTGGACGAAACCGCACTGCGCCTGGACAGGAAGCTGGCCGCTGAAGTGAAGGGCGGCGCCAATGTGGCCGTGCTGAAGTCGGTGGTCACCCAGGCCAGCTCGGCCATCCCGGTGATGCCGCTGTACCTGTCGATGGTGTTCAAGATCATGCAGGAAAAGGGTGTTCACGAAGGCACCCAGGACCAACTGGACCGCATGTTCCGTGATCGCATGTACCGCGCCGATGGCGCCCCGGCCGAGGTCGACGAGAAAGCCCGCCTGCGCCTGGACGACTGGGAACTGCGCGACGACGTACAGGACGCCTGCAAGGCCATGTGGCCACAGGTCACCACCGAGAACCTGTTCGAACTGACCGACTACGCCGGTTACAAGAAGCAGTTCCTCAACCTGTTCGGCTTCGAGCGCGCTGACGTCAACTACGACGAAGACGTGGCGACCGATGTGAAGTTCGACTGCATCGAGCTGTAAACGCTGCAGGCCTGTACCGGCCTCTTCGCGGGCAAGCCCGCTCCCACAGGTTCTCCACTAGCCTCAGGCATGGCGATACTTCTGTGGGAGCGGGCTTGCCCGCGAAAGGGCCGGTACAGCCCAGAAAATTTTTGCTAGTTTTGGCGCACAACAACAGGAAGTGCGCCATGAGCAGCCTCACCCAACCCGCCACCGCCTTTCGCCAGGCCACGGCCGACGGCTATAGCCTCGGCGGCTTCTGCTGGCGTCACGCCCACCCCGACGCCACGCGCCCGCTGGTGATCATCAACGCGGCCACTTCGGTACGCTGCCGCTATTACACGCGTTTTGCCGACTACCTGTTCGCCCAAGGCTGCGATGTACTGACCTACGACTATCGTGGGATCGGCGAATCACGCCCGCATACTCTGCGCGGCTTCCAGGCATCGTGGAGCGATTGGGGCCGGCTGGATTTCGAAGCCATGCTGGCGCATGCCGCCACGCATTTTCCCGGGCAGCCGGTGGACGTGGTGGGCCACAGTTTTGGTGGTTGCGCCGTCGGCCTGGCGCCGTCGGCCGGGCAGGTACGGCGGGTGGTGATGGTCGGTGCGCAGTTCGCCTACTGGCGCGATTACGCTGCCAATCAGCGCTGGCGGCTGTTTGGGAAATGGCATGTGGTGATGCCGTTGCTGACCCGTGCCTTTGGCTATTTTCCCGGCAAACGCCTGGGCTGGCTTGAGGATACGCCCGCCGGCGTGGTGCATGACTGGACCGCTCGCACACCGCGCTACGAACAGCGCCCGAGCGGGCTCGGTCTGGCAGCGTTGCCCTTCGCTCAAGTAAAGGCCGCGACCTTGGCCATCAGCCTGACCGACGATCCGTTTGGCACGGTGGCGGCGACCGAGCGTTTGCTGAGGTATCTGCCTGCGTCGCAGCGGCGGCATTTGCGGATTGCGCCTGTGGATATCTCGGTCGATGAGATTGGCCACTTCGCATTCTTCCATGATCGGTTTCGCGAGAGCCTGTGGCCGATTGCGCTGCATTGGTTGCAGAAGGGCGGGCTGGCAGATGAAGTGCCCGGGATAATGATCTGTTGAAATTCTGGGGCCGCCTTGCGGCCC
>NZ_BCBG01000079.1:0-9439 GCF_001320485.1 Pseudomonas sp. NBRC 111130 | reverse complement strand
TTCCGCGCCGACCTTGAGGATTGCGAGTAACCTGTGGGAGCGGGCGTGCCCGCGAAGGGCTGCGAAGCAGCCCCATCGATCTAGAGTACTCAGCTGGCCTCACGGTAGGGGTTGCGCGGATCCTGGGTCCAGTTCAGGTAAGGCTTGCCGGTATCCTGCGCCACCATCTCGATGCAGTTCTCCACCGGGCAGGTGATCTGGCACAGGTTGCAGCCCACGCATTCGTCCTCGATCACGCTGTAGGCATGCGTCCCATCAACTTTCAGGGTGCTGGCAATCGCCTGGTGCGAGGTATCCTCGCAGGCGATGTGGCAGCGCCCGCAACCGATGCACGCCTGCTGGTCGATCTGCGCCACCGACTTGTAGTTGATGTCCAGGTACTTCCAGTCGGTGGTATGCCCCACGGCCTGCCCGCAGAAGGCTTGCAGGCTGCGGTGGCCGTGCTGGTCCATCCAGCGCGCAAGGCCATCTTTCATGTCTTCGACAATGCGGAAGCCATGCAGCATCGCCGCCGTGCACACTTGCACCGCACCGCTGCCCAGGGCGATGAACTCGGCGGCATCGCGCCAGTTGCCGATCCCGCCGATGCCGCAGATCGGCAAGCCGCGGGTTTCCGGGTCGCGGGCGATCTCGGCGACCATGTTCAGGGCGATCGGCTTGACCGCCGAGCCGCAGTAACCGCCGTGGGTGCTCTGGTCGCCGACGATGGGGTGGGCGACCATGCGGTCAAGGTCGACGCTGGTGATCGAGTTGATGGTGTTGATCAGCGACACGGCATCGGCGCCACCGCGGTGGGCGGCCCGGGCCGACTGGCGAATGTCGGTGATGTTCGGCGTGAGCTTGACGATCACCGGCAGCGAGCAGTGCATCTTGCACCAGCGGGTGACCATCTCGACGTATTCCGGCACCTGGCCGACCGCCGCGCCCATGCCGCGCTCAGGCATGCCGTGCGGGCAGCCGAAGTTCAGCTCGATGCCATCGGCGCCGGTGGCTTCCACCAGCGGCAGGATGAATTTCCACGACGCCTCCACGCACGGCACCATCAGCGACACGATCAGAGCGCGGTCGGGCCAGTCCTTCTTCACCTGGGTGATTTCCCGCAGGTTGATCTCCAGCGAGCGGTCGGTGATCAGTTCGATGTTGTTGATGCCCTGCACCTGGCGATTGGGCCCGTAGTGCGCCGAATACCGTGACGACACGTTGACCGCAGCCGGGTCCTCGCCCAGGGTCTTCCAGACCACGCCGCCCCAGCCGGCCTCGAAGGCGCGGACGACGTTGTAGGCCTTGTCGGTCGGCGGCGCGGAAGCCAGCCAGAAAGGGTTGGGCGCCTTGATGCCGGCGAATTCGATGGACAGGTCGGCCATTTACGCTGCCTCCACGTTGAGCATGAGTTGGGCATGGATGGCTTCGGCGGCCAGCTTGCCGTGTTGCACGGCCTGGACGGTGAGGTCCTGGCCCAGGGCGGTGCAGTCGCCACCGGCGTACACGCCCGGGAGGCTGGTGCGCAGGTTTTCGTCGACGCGGATGCGTTCGCCGTCTCGCGCCAGTTGTGCGGCAACCGGGTCGCCGAGGCTGGCGTCGTCGAAGCGCTGGCCGATGGCTTTGAAGATGGCATCAGCAGCCAGTTCATAGGTCTCGCCCGTGTCGCGCAGGCGGCCGTCGGCCAGTTCGGTGCGCATGAAGCGCATGCCACGCACGCGGCCGTGGTCATCGAGCAGTACGCCGTCGGGGCGGGCCCAGGTGTGCAGGCGCACCTGGTTGGCCTTGGCGATGTCCTGCTCATGGCCGGTAGCGCCCATGTCGGGGTAACCGCGGCGGTACACCAGGTTGACGTCGCGGGCGCCCAGCCGGCTCATCTGCACGGCCATGTCGATGGCGGTGTTGCCGGCGCCGATCACCAGGCAGCGGTCGGCCAGCGGCAGTTGCGCCAGGTCGTCGGCCTGGCGCAGTTCGCGGATGTAGGCCGTGGCGGCGAGCAGGCCGGGGGCTTGTTCGTCATCCAGGCCAAGCTCGCGCACGGCGTTCAGGCCCAGGCCGAGGAACACCGCGTCGAACTGCTCGCGCAACTCGCCCAGGCCAAGGTTGGCGCCCAGGCGCTGGCCGTGGCGGATCTCGATACCACCGATGCCGAGCAGGAATTCCACTTCGCGCTGGGCGTAATCGTCCACCAGTTTGTAGCGGGCGATGCCGTATTCGTTGAGGCCTCCGGCCTTTTCGCTGGCTTCGAACACCACTACGTCATGGCCGTGCATGGCCAGGCGGTGGGCGCACGACAGCCCGGCAGGGCCGGCGCCGACCACGGCAATGCGCTTGCCGGTAGCCGGCGAACGTTTGAACGGGTGCTCGCTGAACTGGGCATTGTCCAAGGCGTAGCGCTGCAACTGGCCGATCAGCACCGGGGCGCATTCTTGAGCATTGTTGCGCACGCAGGCTTGTTGGCAGAGGATCTCGGTGGGACACACGCGGGCGCAGCTGCCGCCGAGGATATTGGCCGACAGGATGCGCTCGGCGGCGCCTTGCAGGTTCTCGTCGCTGATGCGGTGGATGAACGACGGAATGTCGATTTCGCTCGGGCAGGCGTTAACGCAGGGGGCGTCGTAGCAGTACAGGCAGCGGGCGCTTTCGACGGCTGCCTGGCGGGCGGTGAGGGGTGGGGCCAGGTCGGTGAAGCGCTCGGCCAGCTGGTCGCTGCCGGCGCGCGGGCGCGGCAGATGGTTCAGGGCATCGATCACGGTTGTAGCCTCTCTTTTTTTATGGATGCAGACGAGCGGAATCGCGTTGGATTCTGGGGGTGCTTTGCACCCCTTTCGCGGCGCAAGGCCGCTCCCACAGGGGCTGCGCAGCAGCCCCGATGGCCTCAGCGCTGAACGGGGGTCGGGCGCTGTTGCTCGGCGCGTCGGCCCAGCACCTCGTACACCGAGGGATAGGCCGGGCGCTCCACGTAACGACCGGCGCCAGGCTCGGCGCGCAGGTCGCCATCGGCCCAGAGCACCTTGCCCTGGCTGATGGTGTGGCTGGGGATGCCGCGCACTGTGCGGCCTTCGAAAATGTTGAAGTCGACCCGCTGGTGGTGGGTCTGGGCGGAAATCGTGCGCGTGCCCTGCGGGTCCCACAGCACCAGGTCGGCGTCGGCGCCGACGCGGATGGCACCCTTGCGCGGGAACAGGTTGAAAATCTTCGCGGTGTTGGTCGAAGTCAGGGCGACGAACTCGTGCATCGACAGGCGCCCGCTGTTGACCCCGGCATCCCACAACACTGCCATGCGGTCCTCGATGCCGGCCGTGCCGTTGGGGATGCGGCTGAAGTCGTTGCGGCCCATGGCCTTCTGCTCGGCGCAGAAGCAGCAGTGGTCGGTGGCGGTGGTGTGCAGGTTGCCCGATTGCAGGCCACGCCACAGGGCCTCCTGATGCTCGCGTGGGCGGAATGGCGGGCTCATCACATAACCGGCGGCGGTTGCCCAGTCCGGGTTGCGGTAGACGCTGTCATCGATCAGCAGGTGGCCCGGCAGCACTTCACCGTACACCGGCTGGCCCTTGGCCCGCGCGTAGGTGATTTCGTCCAGCGCTTCACGGCTGGAGATGTGCACCACGTACAACGGCGTACCAATGGTTTCGGCAATGCGGATGGCGCGGCTGGCGGCTTCGCCTTCGACTTGCGAAGGGCGCGACAGCGGGTGCGCTTCCGGCCCGGTCAGGCCCTGGGCCAGCAGTTTTTGTTGCAGGTGGTAGACCAGCTCGCCGTTCTCGGCATGTACCGTGGGCACGGCGCCCAGTTGCAGGCAGCGCTCGAAACTGGCTACCAGCGTGTCGTCGGCCGCCATGATGGCGTTCTTGTAGGCCATGAAGTGCTTGAAACTGTTGACCCCGTGCTGGCTGACCAGCTCGCCCATTTCTTCGGCGACCTGTTCGCTCCACCAGGTGATGGCAACGTGGAAACCGTAGTCGCAGGCACTCTTCTGCGCCCAGCCGCGCCAGGTGTGGAAGGCCTCGAGCAGTGACTGCTGCGGGTTGGGGATGACGAAATCGATGATCGAGGTGGTGCCACCGGCCAGCCCTGCGGCGGTGCCGCTGAAGAAGTCCTCGCTAGCGACCGTGCCCATGAAGGGCAACTGCATGTGGGTGTGCGGGTCGATGCCGCCGGGCATCAGGTACTGGCCGCTGCCGTCGAGGATCTCGCAGTCGGCAGGGGCTTCGAGGCCTTTGCCGATGGCGCGGATCTGGCCGTCGACACACAGGACATCGGCGAGATAGCTCTCTTCATGGGTAACCACGGTGGCGCCACGGATCAACAGGGACATGCCGTCTTCCTCGCAGGCTGACCGGTCTGAGCCGGCTTTTGGAATTGTTATGCGCCAGTGGCTGAAGAAGGAGTTTTAATCCTGTCAGAACTGACAAGATTGGAATCTAGATGCAGTTTCAGGATTGTTCAAGAAAAAATTTTATATGCTTATATCTGTCTTATCTTATTGATAATAAAGGATAAATTTTTCAAATCCCCAAAATGGGGAGGCCTTTCACCATTTTGACGCACTTGACAAGAAGCCAAATTGGTCAAGATTTTCCATGCAAAATCAGCTGCTTGATTCCTGGCTTTGAGGCGCACGCCGCGCCGTTGAAAAAACAGGCTGCACCAGTTTGAAACCTGATGCAGGGGCCAGGGCCGGCCCAGAGTGGCGCAAGCGGCAGGCGAGGGAACCATCGTGCCCCCGCCTGCCGCGCAACAATGCTTTGCAGATCAGTTGATTACCTCCGGTCGGCGGCGGCCGGCCGGGTTGGCGCAGGCCAACCCGGCACGCAATTTGAGTACGGCCACAACCGCCAGGCCGGACCGGAGGAGCATTACTGGTGGTGTGTGTACTCCGGCCATCGCGTTAGCCCGATGAGCGAACAACTAGAAGAAATCTGGAGAAGGCCCCATGCAACAGAGCAGATCGGAAGTGATCGAGCAGGCAGGCCTGTTCGAGCTGTCCGCAGGCAGTGACGTCCTCGACAGCCCGCGTTATAACCACGACATCGCGCCGACCAAGGTGCACCAGCGCACCTGGAACAAATGGCACATCACCGCACTGTGGGTGGGCATGTCCATCTGCGTGCCGACCTACACCCTCGGCGGCGTGCTCACGGCCTACTTCGGCCTGAGCGTGGGTGAGGCGCTGCTGGCGATTCTGCTGGCCAACCTCATCGTGCTGATCCCGCTGACCCTCAATGCCTTCCCAGGCACCAAGTACGGCATCCCGTTCCCGGTGCTGCTGCGCTCGTCGTTCGGCATCCTCGGCTCCAACGTACCGTGCCTGATCCGTGCGGTGGTGGCCTGTGGCTGGTTCGGCATCCAGACGATGTTCGGCGGTTTGGCCATCCACCTGTTCCTTGGCTCGATCTTCGACGGCTGGAAGGCGCTGGGCGGCACTGGCGAGGTAATCGGGTTCATGATCTTCTGGGCGTTGAACCTGTGGGTGGTGCTGCGCGGCGCCGAGTCGATCAAGTGGCTTGAAACACTGTCGGCACCGCTATTGGTGGCGGTGGGTTTCGGCCTGCTGTTCTGGGCCTTGCCGCACATGTCGATGACTGAATTGCTGGCGCAGCCACCCAAGCGCCCGGAAGGGGCCAGCGTGGTCGGCTACTTCTGCGCCGGGCTTACCGCCATGGTCGGTTTCTGGGCCACGCTGTCACTGAACATTCCCGACTTCAGCCGCTACGCCAAGAGCCAGAAAGACCAGATCCTCGGGCAGATCTTCGGCCTGCCGCTGACCATGTTCCTGTTCGCCTCGCTGGGGGTGGTCATGACGGCAGCGTCCGCCTCGCTGGTGGGTGAGACGGTGTCCGACCCGGTCAGCCTGATCGGCAAGATTCATAGCCCTGGCTGGGTCGCGCTGGCCATGGCGCTGATCGTGGTCGCCACGCTGTCGACCAACACTGCCGCCAATATTGTCTCGCCGACCAACGACTTCCAGAACATCGCGCCGCGCCTGATCGGGCGCAGCCGCGCGGTGTGGCTGACCGGCTTCATCGGCCTGGCGCTGATGGGCCACGAGTTGCTGAAGAAGCTCGGCTGGATCGTTTCCGACCTGAGCCTGGAAAGCGTCTATTCCAACTGGTTGCTGGGTTACTCCAGCCTGCTCGGGCCGATCGCCGGGATCATGGTGGTGGACTACTTCCTGATCCGCCGCCAGCACCTGGACCTTGCCGGGCTGTACCGCGACGACGTGTACCCGGCATGGAACCGGGCGGGCTTCGCCGCCTTCGCCGTGCCGGTGGCGCTGACCGTGCTGGCCATCGGCAACAGCAGCTTCAGCTGGTTCTACGACTATGGCTGGTTCACCGGGTCGCTGCTGGGCGGGGCGCTGTACTACGCCCTGGGCGGCGTGGCGGTGCGCGGGCCGGCGATTGCGCCAGTACACACCAATAAAAATGCCTGAGGAGAAACACCATGAGCCAATCCCAGCATGTTCTGAAATCAACCGAGCGCCACGTCGACAGTGCACGTCTGTGGCAGTCGCTGATGGACCTTGCCCGCCTCGGCGCCACACCCAAGGGCGGCGTGTGCCGGCTGGCGCTCACCGACCTCGACCGCCAGGCTCGCGACCTGTTCGTGCAATGGACCGAGGCTGCCGGTTGCAGCGTCAGTGTCGATGCGGTGGGCAACATCTTCGCCCGTCGCCCAGGGCGCAACCCCAAGCTGCCACCGGTGATGACCGGCAGCCATATCGACACCCAGCCAACCGGCGGCAAGTTCGATGGTTGTTTTGGTGTGATGGCCGGACTGGAGGTGCTGCGCACCCTCAACGACCTGGGCATCGAGACCGAGGCACCGCTGGAAGTGGTGGTGTGGACCAACGAGGAGGGCTCGCGCTTTGCGCCTTGCATGATGGGCTCGGGTGTGTTCGCCGGCAAATTCACCTTGGAAGAAACCCTGGCCAAGCGCGACGCCCAAGGCGTTTCCGTCGGCGAAGCGCTGGACGCCATCGGCTATGCCGGCCAGCGTGCAGTGCTTGGCCACCCGGTGGGTGCCTACTTCGAAGCCCATATCGAACAGGGGCCGATCCTCGAGGACCAGGCCAAGACCATCGGTGTGGTGCTCGGCGCCCTGGGCCAGAAGTGGTTCGACCTGACCCTGCGCGGCGTCGAAGCCCATGCCGGGCCGACGCCGATGCACCTGCGCAAGGACGCCCTGGTGGGCGCCGCAGCCGTGGTCGAAGCGGTCAACCGCACCGCCCACGCGCATCAGCCTCACGCCTGCGGCACAGTCGGGTGCCTGCAGGCCTACCCCGGCTCGCGCAACGTGATCCCTGGCGAGGTGCGCATGACCTTGGACTTCCGTCACCTGGAGGGCGACCAGCTGCAAGCGATGATTGCCGATGTGCGCACGGTGATCGAGGCGACCTGTGCCAAGCATGGCTTGAGCCATGAACTGGTCCCCACGGCGGACTTCCCGGCGCTGTACTTCGACCGCGGTTGCGTCGATGCCGTACGCCAGTCGGCGCAGGCCCTGGGCTTGCCGCACATGGACATCGTCAGCGGGGCAGGGCATGACGCGATCTTCCTGGCCGAGCTTGGGCCGGCGGGGATGATCTTCGTGCCTTGCGAGAATGGCATCAGCCACAACGAGATCGAGAACGCCACGCCAGAGGACCTGGCGGCAGGATGTGCCGTGCTGCTGCGGGCCATGCTGGCGGCGTCGGAGGCGATCGCCAGCGGGCGCCTGGCGGCATAGCAATGCACTGAAAGGGGCCGCTTTGCGGCCCCGGCGATCTCAAGACTGAACGGCGACCAGGCACCCATCACGGTCGACATGGTAACGCTGCAGGTCCTGAGCCAAGGTCAGGTGCCCACTGTAGTGAGCCAACGCCTCATCCCGCACATCACCAATGCACGGGCTGCGCTTCGGATCCCCCTGGTACCGCGCACTGAAATGCGTCAGTACCAGATTGCGCACCCCTGCCGCTTCAGCGAACTGCGCCACCGCCGCCGCCGTACTATGCCCGAACGCGTTGCCACTGCGCTCGACGATGGGCTGGGTATAGGTCGCCTCATGCACCAGTACATCCGCGTCCTTGGCGACCTCGGCGAGCAATGCCGGGTTGTCGTTGTCGCCACAGACGATCACCCGCCGCGGCGGCCGAGAGGCTTTCAAATAGTCACGCGGTTCGAGCCGCTGCCCGTCAAGCTCGACCATCAGTCCCTTGGCCAGATCGCCCCACAACGGCCCACGCGGGACCCCTTCAGCCACCAAACGCTGAATGTCCAGGCGTGGTTCAGGGTTCAGTTCGGTGAACACGAAGCCCACGCTCGGCACCCGGTGCGACAGCTGCACGGTACTGACCTGGATGTGTTCGCTCTGCCACTGCCCCAGCCCCTCGACCGGCAACAAGCGCAGTTCGAACGGCAGGTGGGTTTCGCTGGCCGCCAGGCTCAGTCGCACCCAGTCCTGCAAAGCGGCGGGCAAGATCAGGTCCAGGGGTTCGCTGCGCCCGCCCATTGCGGCACTGGCCAACAGCCCCGGCAGGCCGAAACAATGGTCGCCATGCACATGGGTAATGAAGATGCCGCGCAGGTCGCGTACCGAGAGCGAACTGTGCAGCAGCTGGTGCTGCGTGCCTTCGCCGCAATCGACCAGGTACCAGTGTCTGCCGCTGGCTTCGATGACGGCGGTGGCGCTGACGTTGCGGGCTTTGGTGGGCACCCCGGAGGAGGTGCCCAGAAACTGCAGGTCCAATGCTTTGCTCCATGCTTGGGGGAGCCACACCTTAGACGGATTGCTGCAGGGCGTCGATGCTCAAGGCTCGGCGGGGGTGTCCTGCCGCCAGATCAGCTTGCTGGTGTCATAACCCTGCTTCTGGGCAATCGTCAGCAGCTGGTCACGCGTCTGGTCGGTAATTGCCGGCGTGCGCGACAGCAGCCACAGGTATTCGCGGTTGGGGTGGCCAACCATTGCCACGCGGTAGTCCTTGTCGTGGTACAGCACCCAGTATTCACCCTTGGTCAGCCCCGGCGCCAGGCGGCTGAACCAGTTATCGAAGCGCACCCAGAGCTTATCGGTCCGGCCTGGCACCTGGGCTTCGGCAATACCACGGGCTTCGTTCAAGGTGCCGTCTTTTTCCTTGCAGCGGTTGGTCACGTCGATACGGCCATCTTCGCGCAAGCCGTAATGGGCTTCGGACTGCACACAGTTGCGCTGGAAGAACATCGGCAGGCGTGCAAGCTCGTACCAGGTGCCCTGGTAGCGTTGCAGGTCGACCTGTTCGGTGGTCGGCGGGGTGTGGTGATCGTCGTTGGAACCGACGCAGCCCATCAGGGCCACGGTCATGCAGGAAAGCATCAGGGCCGTGCGCATCGCCATGGCAAATCTCCTGTCAGCGGGTGTGAGTGTTGCTTATGGTTGGATGCGGGCGAGGTGTAAAAGTTGTATTGGTTGTTCCTGGCTTAAGTTATTTGGCGCCTGT
>NZ_BCBG01000078.1:0-9831 GCF_001320485.1 Pseudomonas sp. NBRC 111130 | reverse complement strand
TGTAGGGGCTCCGGTCACCGGCAGCCCAGTCGTAGTCAGCCTCGCAAACGGGCAGACCATCTCCATTCCGGTTGGCCAGAGCTCCGGTACCGCCACCGGTGCCGTAACCAACGACGTCTACCAAGGCCACGCGGCGGTCACCAACAGCATCACCAGCGTCAGCGGTGGCAACTACGAAAACCTGGTCGCCAACCAGGCGCCAGTCAGCACTGCGGTCACCGATGTACAAGACACCACCACTGTCACCCTGACCGCCACGCCGTCCGTGGCCGAAGGCGGCACTATCATTTACACCGCCACTGTAGGGGCTCCGGTCACCGGCAGCCCAGTCGTAGTCAGCCTTGCCAATGGACAGACCATCACCATCCCGGTTGGCCAGAGCTTCGGTACCGCTACGGGTGCCGTGACCAATGACGTCTATCAAGGCCACGCGGCCGTCACCAACAGCATCACCAGCGTCAGCGGCGGCAATTACGAAAACCTTGTCGCCAACCAGGCGCCAGTCAGCACCAGCATCACGGATGTCCTGGACACCACGACGGTGTCGCTTTCGGCTACACCAAGCGTGGCCGAAGGTGGACAGATCGTTTACACCGCTACCCTGAGCAACGCCGCACAAACGGCGGTGACGGTCACGCTGAGCAATGGCCAGACCATCACCATCGGTGCCAATCAGACCTCCGGCAGCGTCGCCGTTGCCGCGCCAGCTGATGATCCGTATATCGATGCCGGTCAGGTGAGCGCCCGCATCACCAATGCCTCGGGTGGCAATTTCGAGAACCTGGCGATCAACAGTACGGCGGCAGTCACCACCGTCAGTGACATCATCGACACCTCTACCGTCACGCTAACCGCGACGCCATCTGTGGCCGAAGGCAGCACTATCGTCTACACCGCAACCGTCACTGCCCCAGTTACAGGCTCGGCTGTCGTGGTGGCCTTGGCCAGCGGCCAGACCATCACCATCCCGGTCGGCCAAAGCTCCGGTACCACCACCGGCGCCGTAACCAACGACGTCTATCAAGGCCACGCGGCAGTTACCAATAGCATTACCAGCGTCAGCGGCGGCAACTACGAAAATCTGGTGGCGAACAAGGCGACGGTCAGCACGACGGTCACCGATGTGCGGGACACCACCACCGTCACCCTTACCGCCACGCCCTCCGTGGCCGAGGGGGGCACCATCGTCTACACCGCCACAGTGGATGCGCCCGTCACCGGCAGCCCGGTCCTGGTCAGCCTGGCCAACGGCCAGACCATCACCATTCCGATCGGCCAGAGCTCCGGCACCGCCACGGGCGCCGTGACCAACGACGTTTACCAAGGCCACGCGCCGGTCGCCAACAACATCACCAGCGTCAGCGGCGGCAATTACGAAAATCTGGTCGCCAACCAGGCGCCAGTCAGCACCACCGTCACCGATGTGCAGGACGCCACGACGGTATCGCTGACGGCAACGCCAAGCGTGGCCGAGGGTGGCCAGATCGTTTACACCGCAACCCTGACCAGCCCGGCGCAAACAGCGGTCACCGTGACCTTGAGCAACGGCCAGACCATCACCATCGGCGCTAGCCAGTCTTCCGGCAGCATCACCGTGGCGGCGCCAGCCGACGACGTCTACATCGGCGCGTCCACGGTCAGCACCACGATCACCAACGCCACCGGCGGCAACTTCGAAAGCCTGGTAGTGAACCCGGCGCCAGCGGTCACCGCCGTGACAGACACGCTGAACACCACCACCCTTGGCATCATCGGCTCAGCCACCGTGGCTGAGGGCAACAACGCAACCTACACGCTGACCCTGAGCAATGCGCCGCAGACCGACGTGGTAGTCAAGCTGAGCTACAGCGGCACCGCCAGCAACGGCGCCGACTACATCGGTGTGGCAACGGTGACGATAAAAGCCAACAGCAACCAGGCCACGTTCACCATCCCAACCTTGAAGGACAACATCGCCGAGGGCACCGAGCAATTCACCATCAAGATCGACTCGGCCACCGGCGGCAACTTCGAGGGGCTTGCGATCAGCCCTACCGCAGGCAGCATCACTACCCAACTCTACGAGCCAGCCCCGGTGCTGGACCTCGACGCCAACGACTCCAGCGGCAAGACGGGCGCCGACTTCCAGACCACCTTCACCGAAAACGGCAGCGGCAACTCGATCAGTGACCTGGATATTTCCATCACCGACTTCGACAGCTCGCAGATGGCCGGTGCCACCGTGACTCTGACCAATGCCCAGGCCGGCGATGCCTTGAACCTGGGCAGCAGCGTCAGCGGCATCACCGTCACCTCCAGCGTGGCCGCCGGCAAGGTAGTCCTGACCTTGACAGGCAACGCCTCGCTGGCCGACTACATGCAGGCGATCAAGAACATCACCTTCGTCAACACCAGCGAGGACCCGAGCACCACGCCGCGGATCATCACAGTCACGGTCACCGACGGGGTCAACGTGTCCAACACCGCCACCACCACAGTCAACGTGGTGGCGGTCAATGACGCGCCAGTGTCCGCCGGCGGCGCCGTCACCGGGGTCGAGGACACTGCGGTAGTGCTGACCTGGAGCAACTTCAACGTCACTGACGTCGACAGCCCAGTCACGAGCCTGGGTGTGACCATCACCCAGCTACCGGCCCTCGGCACCCTGCAGTACAACAACGGCACGGGCTGGGTGAACGTGTCCCTCAACCAGACCATCAGCCAGGCCGACATTACCGCTGGCAAGCTCAAGTTCGTGCCGCTGGCCAACCAGTCGGGCGTCAACGGCTATGGCGGCACCGGGGTGGGCAACAACCAGGCTGACTATGCGCAGATCAAGTTCAAGCCCACTGACGGCGTCACCCCCGGCAGCGAAACCATTCTGAAGGTGGACATCACTCCGGTCGCCGACGCACCGACCCTGTCGATCGGCAGCAACAGCGTCAACTCGCTGGGCCTGACCAAGGAAACCTGGACCACACTCACCGGCCTGGGCACCAACGGCAACGGCATTACCGGTGATGCACTGAAGACGGTGTTCACCAACTCTGGCACCGCTACCTCGTCCACGACCATCACCAACGTGCAATCCGATTCCAGCGTAGCGGCGCAGAGCGGCTCGAAGACCTCCGGCCTGGTGTACCTGGAGGCCGGCAAGACCTACACCTTCAGCGGCAACGCCGACGACAGCCTGCTGGTGAACATCGGCGGCAAGAACGTCGTCACCGCCACCTGGGGCTCGGGCTCGGGGACCGTCTCGGGCACCTACACGCCGACCACCAGCGGCTACTACACCCTGGAGATCTACCACGCCAACCAGTCCGGCCCGGGTAGCTACGATGTCAACATCTCGGTCAACGGCAGCGCTGCCGGCGACTTCAACAGCACCACCATCCCGATGTACCAGAACGTCACCGCCCTGACCAACGCCGGGGTCACCGTGTCCGACCTGCACGGCAGCAACGGCACCCAGGGTTACTACGATGGCTACAAGCTCAACGAAGGGCCGGAAAACGGCAGCGTCAAGCTGGTGGGTATCGGCAGCAACCTGACCGATACCGACGGCTCCGAGACCCTCAGCGTGAAGCTGAGCGGTATTCCGGCAGGCTCGGTGATCAGTGACACTGCCGGGCACACCGCCACCGTGGGCGCCACCGCAGTCGATGTCAGTGGCTGGACGTTGAGCAGCCTGACGATCAAGCCACCGGCCTACTACAGCGGCCAGTTCGACGTGAAGGTCAGCTCGACCTCCACCGAGTCGGTCGGCGGCAGCTTCGCCATCACCGAAGGCACCCTCAAGGTCACGGTCTACCCGGACACCTACACCACCAGCCAGCTGACCACCGCCAATGACAGCACCACCGGTACCTACGGCGATGACATCATCATCGCCGACAGCGCCGGCCTGCACATGACCGCCGGCACCAACTACAACCTCGCCTTCATCGTCGACACCTCGGGCAGCATGAGCACCACCGGCATCGACGCGACCAAGGCGTCGCTGGCCACCACGTTCCAGACGCTGCTGGCGGATGCCAAGGCCACCGGGGTCGGCACGGTCAACGTGCTGCTGGTGGACTTTGCCACCCAGGTCAAGAGCACCGTCTCAGTCACCCTCAACGACGCTGGCCTCAAGACGCTGCTGAACGCCCTGAGCGGCATGAGCGCGGACGGCGGTACCAACTACGAGGATGCCTTCAAGACCACCGCCAACTGGTTCCAGAACCTGAAAAATGCCGGCGTCACCGGCACCAACCAGACCTACTTCCTCACCGACGGCCAGCCGACCTACTACCAGACTGGCGAGCAGACCAACCCGACCCTGGCCAACAGCTCGGTCAAGCTCGACACCCTGCTCAGCAACGTCAGTTACAAGATGGGTGACACCCTGACCAACTACCAGCTGGACACCAGCAACCGGGTGTCGATCGACACCACCGGCAAGCTCACCGCCGAAACCCGCAGCTTCGACCTGCTGAGCCTGAGCTACAAGTGGAGTGCAGTCACCACCGGCCTGATCCACGCCGAAGGCAACGGCGGCTACGAGCTGTCGAAACTGGCCGGCACCGGCAGCACCACCACCAGCGACACCCTGACCAACGCCACCTCAAGCTTCGCGCTGCTCTCGGCGCTGTCATCGGTCGAAGCCGTCGGCGTCGGCACAGGCATCGCCGCCACCGACCTGAAACCGTTCGACAGCGACGGCGTACCCCAGGTCAACGTCGACCCAAGCAAGATCTCCGATGCGATCCTCGGCCACACCGTCCAGACCATCGCCGGCGCCGACACCATCAGTGGTGGCGACGGACACGACATCATCTTTGGCGACCTGGTGAGTTTCGACTCGATCCCCGGCAGCGGCATCGAGGCAGTCCAGGCCTTCGTCGCGACGAAGCTAGGCGTGGACACAAGCTTGGTGGATGCCAAGGTGATGCATCAATACATCAGCGAGCATTACACCGACTTCGACCTGTCGCGTACCAACGACGGTGCCGACACCCTGCTGGGGGGCGGTGGCAACGACATCATCTTTGGTCAGGGCGGCAACGATTACCTCGATGGCGGCAAAGGCAACGACATCTTGCTCGGCGGCACCGGCAACGACACCTTGCTCGGTGGTGAAGGCAACGATCTGCTGTTCGGCGGGGCCGGCAACGACATGCTGACCGGTGGCAAGGGCAATGACATCCTCAGCGGTGGCGCCGGTGCAGATACCTTCGTGTGGAAAGCCGGCGACATCGGCCAGGATGTGATCAAGGACTTCAAGCTGAGCGAAGGCGACCGCCTCGACCTGACCGACCTGCTGCAGGGGGAACGTGGCACGACCATCGACAACTACCTGAAAATCACCACCGTGGGCGGCGAATCGACCCTGCAGATCAGCACGGAAGGCAAGCTCAATGCAGCCGGCGGGCTGGCCAATGCTGACGTGTCGATCAAGCTGGAAGGGGTGAACTGGTCGAACACCAGCATCAACTCGCTGATCAGCGGCGCAGACCCAACCATCAAGATCGATAACAACAACAGCTGACTGGCAGGCGCAGCAGGTCAAAGTTGCCTATGCTGCGCCAGGAGCCACCATGAAGGAACCGGGGTGACGAGGATGGAAGCACTGTTCTATGTGCAACGCGACCAGAAAGGGCAACTGCAGCGGGTCGAACCCGTGCCGTACGCCGACCACACTGAAGTCCTGCCGGCCGACCATGCCGAGATTCAGGGGTGGTTTGCCGACGATGTCGTCGAAAACAGCCTCAAGCAGCTCAAGCAGAGCGACCTGGATATGATCCGTGTGCTCGAGGACCTGATCGAAGTACTCACGGCCAAGGGCGTGTTCAGCATCACCGACCTGCCGGCGGGGGCGCAGGCCAAGTTGCTCAACCGCTCCACCGCGCGCAAGGCGCTGGGGAGCTTGAACAACCTGATCGAGGAAGAAGAGGAAGGCGGCTTGATCTGAAATCACCGGGTGCGCCTTGCGCCCCGGCATTCTTCGATCAACGCCAGGGCGCCGGCTCGCCGACCAGCTGCCCCTGGATGCCACCGACACCCATCTCCACCAGCACCAACCGCTCGCCTTCGGTTTCCACCCGCTCGGCAATCAGCGGCAGATCGATGCTGTGCGCCGCGCGCTGGATAGCCTCGATGAACAGCCGCTTATGCTGTTCCTGGTCAATGTTGCGGATGTAGCTGCCGTCGATCTTCAGGTAGGCAAGGCCCAGGTGTGCCAGGTTGCCGATCATGCTGAAGCGCCCGCCGAAGCGCTGCAGCGCCAGGCCGAAGCCCAGCCCGTGCAGACGGCGGGTGAGTGTTTCCAGCGCGGCCTGCTCGGGCAGTTGCTCCTCGCCGATCTCGAAAGTCAGGCGCGAACCCAGCGCGGTATTCTGCCCCAGCAGCTCGTACACCCTTTGCAGGGCCGTGGGGTCGGCCAGGGTCGTCGCCGACAGGTTCAGCGCCACCATCTGGTCATGGTTGCGCAAGTGCGTCAACACCTTCTCCAGCACCAGCTCGTCCAGCCGTGACATCCAGCCGAAGCGCTCCAGCCAGGGCAGGAAGCGGCCGGCCGGCAGGGCGTTGCCCTGGTCGTCCAGCAGGCGCGAAATCACCTTATGATGCAAGACGCGCTGGGTATCCCTGGCCTCCACCACCGGCTGGAAGAACAGCGCAAACTGGCCGTTTACGAACGCTTCATCCAACCGCGTGTGCCAAGCGTGCTGGGTATCGCCAGCCACATCTGCCACACCCTGCTCCAGGCACACCCATCCCGGCAGGGGCTGGTTCTCGGCCCGCGCCAACGCTTCGTCGGCCAACTTGAGCAAGGCTTGGGGCTCATCGCCCGGGTGGAATGGAGCAAGGCCAATGCAGGCCACCGGCTGGATATCGCTGGCCCCGGTCTCGTGCAGGCTCTGCAACGCGATTTCCAGGGCTTGGGCGAGCTGGATGGCCTCCTCATGCACCATGCCCGGCGCCAACACCGCGAACTCACCGCCACGGCTGCGGGAAATCAGGTCGTTGGTTTCCGGGTAATGCGCACAGGCGCGGCGCAGTTGCTCGCCCACCGCCTGCAGCAGCTGGTCGGTGCGCTGGCCACCCAAGCGCGCGTTGAGCCCTGCCAGGCCCTGCACACGCAACAGCAGCAGGTAGCCGGAACGCGCTTCTTCCAGGTTACTGACCCGGGCATTGAGCTGCATCTCGAAATAACGGCGGTTGGACAGCCCGGTCAAGCTGTCCTGATAGGACTCGGCGCGCAGCCGTTCACTGCGTTCTGCCTGCTCGGAGAACAGCGCCTTGAGCTTCTCGACCATCTGGTTCATCGCCTGCACCACGCGACGCAGCTCCGGTGTGCGCGGCAGGTCCGGCAGGCTGAGGAATTCGCGGCGGGCAATGGCGTGGGACTGCTCGACCATGTACTCCAGCGGACGCAGTTGACGGCGCAGCAGCAAGGCACCGAGCACGGCGCTGGCGGCGCCGCACAGCAGCAGCCAGCCCAGGCTGCCCAGGGCACTCTGCCAGAGCTTGCCGATGGCGAACATCGGGTGGCTGATGACCTCGACCCGTGCCGCCTGCTGCCAGCCACGGCTGACGAGGGCGTCGCCGCCGGCCGCTTCCAGGCCGATCAGGTTGATGAACCAGCCAGGTACACCGCCAGGGTCCGGCTCTGCATGGCGCTCGACCAGCACGGCATTGGAGCTCAGGTCGACCACCTTGATGCTGGCGTAGTAGCCACTGTCGAAGATCGAGCTGACCATGAGTTCGACCATTGCCTGGTCATCGATATTCGGCGTCAGCGACAGTGCCAGCGCAGTGGCCGCATCCTGGGCATGCGAGCGCAACTGGTTGACGTACTGGCTGCGCGAGCTTTCCAGGCTGACCATGAAGCTGCCGCTGAACGCGACGACCAGGAACAGACAAATGGCCAACAGCAATTGTTTGAACAGTGACATCTGTGCTCCTTCAGTAAACCGGTTCGGCCGGGAACCCTTCTGCCTGCATTTTCTTCAACAAGTCCTGCCAACGGGACAGGCGCTTGGTATCACCGACCTTCTTGTTGCCCGCAGCGCCGGTCAGCCACAGACCTTCACCATTGAAGGCGTACACCGGCAGCAGGTCAGTGCGCTGGCTGGCCGGCTTGATTGCGTCCATCAGGCTGTCGAGCACCAACGGCTGCGCCTGTGGGCTTGAATAGTAGGTCAGCACCATGTGCGCGCGGTTCTGGCGCAAAGCCTTGACGTAGGTGATGCGCAGCTTCTCGCTGGGGATCCCCATGCGCCGCAGGCTGAAATACTTGGCGATTGCGTAGTCCTCGCAGTCGCCGGCGCCTTTTACAAGGGCCTGGATCGGCGTGGCCCAGTAGTCGACCTCATGCCACAGGTCGATATCTTCGACGTAACGCAGTTGCTGGTTGAAGAACTGGTTGACCACCTGCAAGCGCTGCATCTCGCTGCCCTGGCTCTGTGTGGCCATCAACCGCTGCCAGGCATCGATGCGGCCCTTGCCGTTACCCAGCGGGCCATACAGGGCCTCGGACTTGCGGCTGATCTCGGCAAAATCCCAATCCGCATGCAAACCGCCCAGCAGCAAGCTACCTAGCAGCAGGGCAAGGCCGAAACGTCGCACGGCGGTTTTGAGCAGCCAGGTAATCGCCACTGCGAGGCCCTGTTCAGGTCATTCCAAAGCAGCGATGGTGCGGCCTGGCCACCTAAAAGACAATGGCACCGCGCAATCATCTAGCCGATAGTCGGCCAAGTACCACTTTATAGTTAATGCTTAGGGGGTGTCGCTTCCTTTGCCAGAAGAACTCATCCACCATAATTGTGAACCTAAGCCGCTCGCTCCTTCGCCAGCGCAGGTTTGACAGGCCCCCTACCTATCACTAGGGTCATTGGATCCAACTTTTTTGTCGTCGAGGCACACTTCGCTTGGCCGAGAAAATCAAACTTACTAACGTGCTGGCCTGCGAACAACTGCCAGCACACCTGGCGCGTAGCGTTATTGAAGAACGCCTGCGCAGCGCCATTCTCGATGGCCGCCTGCCACCTGGCACCGCCGTGCGCCAACAGGAAGTTGCCGACCTGTACGGTGTCAGCCGCATGCCGGTGCGCGAGGCGCTGCGCCAGCTGGAGGCGCAATCGTTGCTGAAGGTGGAAATGCACAAGGGTGCAGTGGTCGCCCCCCTGATTGGCGAGGACGCAGTCGACACCTATGCATTGCGCGTGCTCCTGGAGAGCGAAGCGCTGCGCCAATCTATTCCGTTGCTCGATGCCAATGATATCGCCAGTGCCCGTGGTTACATTCAGCAACTGGAGAACGAAACTAGCCATGCGGAAATCGGCCGTCTCAATCGACTTTTTCACATGGCGCTCTATGGCAAGGCATCCAACCAGAAACTGCTGCGTCTGATCGAGAACGAGCTGAACGAGGAAGAACGCTTCTTGCGCTTTCACCTGTCATCCATGGGGCTGGGCAAGCTGACCCAGGACGACCATAACGCCTTGGTGGATGCTGCCGCTGACAAATTGGTCGACGAGGCGGTAAGGGTGCTGGAGCAGCATCTGAACAATGGATCGCGGGTGATCAGAAACTACCTGGACAAACAACTCGCCCGCTAGCGCGCACGTCAGGGTACTGTAGGCCGGAAAAGAAAAAGCCCCTGTCTGCAATGCAGACAGGGGCTTTTGTTTGAATCTTGACGATGACCTACTCTCACATGGGGAAACCCCACACTACCATCGGCGATGCATCGTTTCACTGCTGAGTTCGGGATGGGATCAGGTGGTTCCAATGCTCTATGGTCGTCAAGAAATTCTGTATGCCGGTCCGTCCCGAGGACGTACCCGCGAATCTCTGTAGTTCCTACTT
>NZ_BCBG01000077.1:0-10998 GCF_001320485.1 Pseudomonas sp. NBRC 111130 | reverse complement strand
TGACCGCGACAGCTGTCAGTGCTTGGTCAGTTTGTCCAGGTAGCCCATGCAGAACGCCGAGACCACGAAGGTCATGTGGATGATCACGTACCACATCAGGTAGTCGGTGGAGATGTTCTGCGCATCCATGAACACCCGCAGCAGGTGGATCGAAGAAATCGCCACGATCGAGGCGGCTACTTTCATCTTCAGCGACGAAGAATCCATCTTGCCCAACCAGTTGAGCTTTTCTTTGCTCTCGTCGATGTCCAGCTGCGACACGAAGTTCTCGTAGCCGGAAATCATCACCATTACCAACAGGCCGCCAACCAGCGACATGTCGATCAGCGACAGGATGACCAGAATCAGGTCGGCTTCACTGAGGGCAAAGACGTTGGGCAGGACGTGGACAACTTCCTGGAAGAACTTCAGCGCCAGGGCCAGCAGGCCGAGGGACAGCCCGAAGTAGATGGGAGCGAGCAGCCAGCGCGAGGCATACATCGCGTTTTCGAGAATACGTTCCATGGAGAATTTGGGACTCGTCAGGTGACTGGAAATTCGGCCGCGAGTATAGCCAGCCACCTGTGACAGCAAAAGCCTGCGGCCTGATGCCGCACCGCTGACAAAGAGTGCTCAGGTTTCAGGATGGAACTGGTAGTCCCCCAGATTGCGGCAGCGTTCGCCATTGATCCGGCGCAGCTGAGCCTGCAGGTGCAGGCACCAGATCTGTGGATCGTCGGCCACCTGATACCCATGCAGCGTCAAGCTGTCGACGATGGCGCTGAGCACGGACTCGGCCACTACCGGCCCATGGAACGGCCCCTGGGCTTTGATTGCCGAGGGTTGTTCACCGGCCATGCCGGCGGCAAACAGCAGCGTCCACATGCCGTTGTCACCGGCCAGTGGGCGGATGCTGCATTCAATGCGGGTCACCAGGCCCAGGCACTGGCGAGTAAGGCTGAGGTTGCGCATGGCCGCGTCCCCTCCAATGAGCCCTGTTCAGCCTGAAAACCAGGCTGTTTCCATCCTGAACCCTGATACCGTCCTTAAGTTCCAGCATAGAAGAACGGCATAGAAAGATGGAAAACCGGCGCTGAACGGTAGCACTTGGCCGCCAGCGCCGATTTTTTGACTCAGGCCGGCTTGGCTTGGGCAATCACCTCTTCCAGCCGTTCCTTTTCTGCCTTCTCGATCTCTTCCTCGCTGATCATCTCGGCGATCTCGCGCAAGCGTTCGACCACCCGGGCGTTGACGCTGCCTTCGGTAAAGACGCCTTTATCGTTGAGTTCACCAGCTTCTTCGCCCACCAGCAGGCTCAACGCTTCATCAGCCTGGCTGACTGCATAGACGTGGAACATGCCGTTCTCGACCGCCTGCAACACGCGCTCGTCGAGCATCAGCGTGGCGACGTTGGCGCGCGGAATGATCACCCCCTGCTCGCCCGTCAGGCCACGTGCCTCGCAGAGGCGGAAGAAGCCTTCGATCTTCTCGTTGACCCCACCCACCGCCTGCACTTCACCGAACTGGTTGATCGAACCGGTGATGGCGAAGCACTGCTTGAGCGGCGTGCGCGACAACGCCGAGATCAGCGTGCAAGCCTCACCCAGCGAGGCGCTGTCGCCATCGACATAGCCGTAGGACTGCTCCAGGGCGATGCTGGCGGAAATCGCCAGGGGGAATTCCTGGGCATAGCGGCTGCCCAGGTAGCCCGTAAGGATCATGACGCCCTTGGAGTGGATCGGCTGGCCGAGGTTGACCTCACGTTCGATGTCGACGATGCCGCTGCCGCCCGGGTAGACGGTGGCGGAAATGCGCGCCGGCATGCCGAAAGCCGAATCGCCGACTTCGAGCACGGTCAGGCCGTTGCACTTGCCGATCGCCGCGCCTTCCGTGTCGATCAGGATGATGCCTGCGAGCATGTCATCGAGCACCCGCTGCGAGACACGCCCGGTACGGGTGGCCTTGGCCTTGAGCGCCCGCTCGATGTGCCCGGCGTCGGTCATTTCGTCACTGGCCAGCTGACGGATGAAATCCGCCTCGCTGACCAGCTGGAACAGGTCGCCAATGCGTGCCGACAGGCGCGACTGGTTTTCCGCCAGGCGAGCGCTGAAAGTAGCCAGGCGCGCCACCGCATCGCTGGTCAGCGGTGCCATGCCTTCTTCGTTGGTGCGGGTGCGCAGCAGCTGGGCGAACTGCTCGAGGTTCTCGTCGACCATCGGCATGTCTTCGTCGAAGTCGACCAGCACACGGAACATCTCCTGGAAGTCCGGGTCGTGGTCCTGCAGCGCGTAGTACAGCTGGCGCGAACCGATGATCACCAGCTTGATGTTCAGCGGAATCATCTGCGGCGTCAGGCTGACCGTGGCTACGCGGCCCAGCTCGCCCAACGGCGACTCCATCTTCAGCTTGCGCGACTGCAGGGCGCGCTTGAGGGCGTCCCAGACGAACGGCTCGCCCAGCATTTTCTCCGCTTCGAGAATCAGGAAGCCGCCGTTGGCGCGGTGCAGCGCGCCAGGGCGCAGCTGCCGGTAAGAGGTGTACAGCGCCCCTTGATCGGTGCTGTATTCGATGCGCCCGAACAGGTTGTCGTAGGTCGGGTGCGGCTCGAATACCACCGGTGCACCACCGTCAGCGTGGTGGCCGACCACCAGGCTTGGCGCGTACTGTTCTTCAAGCAGCTTGCGCGCAGCAGCATCGGTCTTGCTGTCTTCAACCAGCTGCTCGACCACGGTACGCAGCAGGTTCAGCTGCACGGACTGCAGGTAAGCGCAGACCGCCGCGTTCTCCGCGTACTTTTCCGACAGCGGCGCCAGCAGCGGCTGCAGGGCCAAGGTGATGGTTTCTTCGTTGAGCTGACGCAGCTGGTTGTTCGACTCACGCTTCCATTGCGGCAGGCTGGCCAGCTCCTCGTTGAGGCGCTCCTCGAGCAGGGCGATGTCCTCGTGGAATCGCTCGCGAACCTCTTCGGGCAACTGGGCGAATTCGGCTTCGTCCAGCGCCTTGCCGTCGGCCATCGGGGTGAAGGCCACGTTGCTGGCATCGCGGTACAGGGCCACGTCCTTTTCCAGCGAGGCGCGCTCGATCACGTCAAGTGCACGGTCATAACGCTGGTTGAAGGCGCGGTCGATGGCGCCCTTCTTTTGCTGGTACGAGGGGTGCTCGAACACCGCCGGGAAGGTCGCCAGCAAGTTGTCGATCAAGCCGCCCATGTCGTTGATGAACTCGGCAGCGCTGCCGGAAGGCAGCTCCAGGGCGCGTGGCTCGCGGGTGTCATCGAAATGGTTGACGTAAAGCCAGTCGGACGGGGTCTGCTGACGCTTACCCTCGGCCTTGAGGTAGCGTTTGACGAACGAGAAGCGGCCGGTGCCCGGCTCGCCCATCACATAGACGTTGTAACCCGGGCGCGGCATGGCCACGCCGAACTGCAGGGCCTCGACAGCACGCTCCTGGCCCAGGACTCCGCGAAACGGCTCCAGATCGTCGGTATTGGTAAAGGCAAACTGCTCGGGGGAGAAACGCCGGGTCAGGGCTTCAGGCGCGAGACGCAGGCGCGCAGCGACAGGATCGGGCATTGGGTTTCCTTACTTCGGCGGGGCAGATACGCAGCATTCTGGCGCTGCCCGCGCGCGCCTTGCAAGGTTCCTCGGGACTTTATGTCGCAGCGGTGATGATGTCATCGGCGAGCAAATTTTTCGCAATCAACAACGCAACCTTTAGATCATGCCTAAACTCCAAGCTGCGCGGGTGGGTGAAATGCTTTCCCGACCTGGCAACCGAGTTGCCAGAAACCCTGACCCTTGGTTAAGACAAATAGAGAACAATGCTATGAAACGGATTCTTCTGGGTACTCTGTTCACCGTGGTTTCGCTCAACGCGCTTGCCGAAGCGCCGGGTGGCCCGAACTGCGGCTGGGGCAACATGCTGTTCGAAGGCCAGCGCGGCACGCCGGCCCACTTCCTGGCTTCCACCACCAACGGTACCTCCGGCAACGCCACCTTCGGCATGACCTCCGGCACCAACGGCTGCTCGACCAAGGCCTCGCTGACCTATGGCGGCAAGTCCTGGTTCGCCATGAACGGCATGATGAACGAGCTGTCCGAAGACATGGCCATGGGCCAGGGCGAAGCCCTGACCACCTACGCCGTGGTCCTGGGCGTCGCTCCGGAAGATCGTGGCTACTTCGCCTCGGTCACCCACCAGCACTTCAATCAGATCTTCAGCAGCGCCGACGTGACTGCCGAGACTGTCCACAGCAATACCCTGGCCGTTCTGAAGAACGACCCACGCCTGGCCAAATACGCCACCGAGGCCTGAGTGCAGCTACCCCCGCCCCGGCCTCCGGGGCGGGTTTCGCCTTTCTTCGGCATCGTTAAGAAGTAGTTGCCCGACATGCTCAAACGCCTCGCATCCCTGGCGCTGTGTGCCTGCGCCCCTGTACATGCCATGCCCGTGCTGGACTCAGGCCGTATCCAGCAACTGGCCAACACCCCTTACTGGATTGCCCTGGGCCACTATGAAACCGCCAAGCTCGGCGGCTGGCGCAGCTATGTGGACGATGATGCCTTCTTCCTCGCCGAGGACGGCGCGCACCACCCGGACCAGGAGCTCAAGGCCACGGTTGCAGCGCTGTACGCCCCAGCCAGCCTGGGCGACAAGCACGCCCAATGCGTATTCCCCGCGCGCACCCGTTGGCTGCGTGAACAGCTGGACCTCAAAGACCTGCCGCAACCGGACTGCCAGGAATTCAAGACCTGGTACCAGTCGATCGACCCGCACAGCGCGGCGCTGATTTTCCCGGCGGCCTACCTCAACAGCCCGTCGTCGATGTTCGGCCACACCTTGCTGCGCATCGACCAGTCCAACACCCGCAGCGACGACACCACGCTGCTGAGCTACGCAATCAACTTCGGCGCCTACATCGAAGGCAGCGACAACAGCATCCTGTATGCCTGGAAGGGCCTGATGGGTGGCTACCCAGGCCTGTTCGCGCTGATGCCCTACCAGGAAAAGCTCTCCGAATACCGCAGCCTGGAGAACCGCGACCTGTGGGAATACCAGCTGGACCTGACGCCCGAAGAAACCGGGCGCATGGTCGAGCACGTCTGGGAGCTGAAGCAGATCCAGTTCGACTACTTCTTCTTCGACGAAAACTGCTCCTACCGCCTGCTGGAGCTGTTGCAGGTGGCCCGGCCAAGCCTGGACCTGACCTCGCAATTCCCGCTCACTGCCATCCCGACGGACACGGTGAAAGCGGTGAAGCAGTCCGGCCTGGTCGCCAGCGAAACCTACCGCCCGTCACGCGAACGCGAACTGCTGGCCCGGGCCGAGCCGCTGGACCATGACGAGAAGCGCCAGGTGCTGGCCGTCAGCGCCGATACCGCGCAGTTGCAAAGCCCTGAATTCAAAGCCCTGCCCCGCGAGCGCCAGGCACTGGTACAGGATGCGGCTTACCGCCTGGAGCGCTACCGGGCCAACGGCCAAGCGCGAGACCCTGGGCAGGCCAAGCGCAGCTTCGAGCTTCTGCGGGCAATCAACAGCAACCCGCCGCCGCCGTTGCAGATCGAGCGCCCTGGCCTGCCAGAGGACGGCCATGACTCGCGAACCTGGCAACTGGGCGCGGGCACCCGAGAGGACCGCGCCTACGCCGAATACGGCCTGCGCATGGCCTACCACGACCTCAACGACAACGCCTACGGCTTCCCGTTGGGGGCGCAAATCGAAATTCTGCAACTGAAAGTGCGCCAGTACGAAGGCAACGACTGGCAGGTACAGCGCCTGGACCTGGCCACCATCCGCTCGCTGACGCCACGCAACGAGCTGCTAAAGCCATGGTCCTGGCAAGTCGCTGGCGGCCTGGAACGGGTGCCGGGCAAGCATGACGACGAGGTACTGGTGAGCCATGTGAACGGCGGCGCCGGGGGTACCTGGCAGCTGGCCGA
Source organism: Pseudomonas sp. NBRC 111130 (assembly GCF_001320485.1). NCBI lineage: Bacteria > Pseudomonadati > Pseudomonadota > Gammaproteobacteria > Pseudomonadales > Pseudomonadaceae > Pseudomonas > Pseudomonas sp. NBRC 111130. The sequence goes on along the minus strand of NZ_BCBG01000077.1, from coordinate 5,080 downwards.
TGGCTTGCTGGGCTTCGCCCTGGGCACGTTGCGAATCGAGCACCACAACGACTTCGCCCAGTTCGTCGCCCCGGCGACGGGGTTCAATGGCGGGCTGCTGTGGCGCAACGGGCTGGGCAACATGACACTGGAGGCCAAGGGTGATTACTTCACCAATGGCGAGGTACGGCGCAGTGTGAGCCTGAACCAGCAGTGGGAGATCAGCCAGAACCTGGGGGTGCGGTTGAGTGCTTCGCGGGAGTTCAGCCACCTGGCGACGGCGCAGAATGAAGTGATGCTGGAGCTGAAGTGGTATCACTATTGAGGCCGCTTTGCGGCCTTTCGCGGGCTTGCCCGCTCCCACGGATACGCCAACGCCCTTCGGGCATGTGCAGTTGCTGTGGGAACGGGCGCGCCAGCGAAAGGGCCACCAGCCTCGATAACCGCAATGTGAACCAACCGACTCTTTGACACTGTTTTGACACCTCCCCGACAAATCGCCACCTAGACTTTGCGGTATATCCCAAAGGGTCCAGGTGGTCATGTCGCGGTACTGGTTCGGCTTGTGCGTTGCGTTGTTGCTGGCGGGTTGCGAAACCACCCATGATCAGATGGTCAACCACGGTTATCCCCCCGCCTACGCCGACGGCTACCAGGACGGTTGCAGCAGCGGCCGCCAGGCGGCCGGGCTGATGGTGGGCGACTTCAAGAAGGACGTACCGCGCTACTTGCACGAGCGCCACTACGAGACCGGCTGGGACGATGGGTTCCGTCAATGCCAGGCGATGCAGGACAGCGAGGAGCAGCGCCAGTACCACGAGCGCTTCTGGGACGAACGTGATCGCCAGTGGCAGCAGGAGAAAGACCAGGGCGCCGCCCGTGCCTACCGCCACGACTGAGTCGCAAATGGACATCCATTGAAACCGTCGGCCTGCCATGCTGGTCTCCAGCACAAGGAGGCCATTGCATGAGCCGAGCATTCGTCAACGAAGACCAAGCCGCTGCCCAGGCCGATCAGCCGGTGGAGCGGCGCGTCAGCGACCAACCCAATTACGTCACTGCCAATGGCCTGCGCCAGCTGCAACAACGCGTGCGTGAACTGAATGCCTTGCGCAGCGCGTTGCAGGCGCAGGGCGAGCGCGGTGACCAGCAGCGCCTGGCCGATACCGAGCGGGATTTGCGCTATTTCAGCGCGCGGGCGCAGAGCGCCCAGGTAGTGCCGGAGGCGACTTCGCGCAGCAAAGTGCAGATTGGCAGCCGGGTCCGGTTCGTCGATGAACAGGAACAGGAGCACGTAGTGCAACTGGTGGGCGAGGACGAGGCAGATGCCGCCCGCGGGATGATCAACTGGGGATCACCGCTGGGGCGGGCATTGCTTGGGGCCGGGCCTGGGGATGAAATACTGTGGCGGCGACCGGCGGGCGATCAAACGATCGAGGTGGTCGAGATCGAGACTTGATGCCTGGGGGTCGCTCTGCGCCCCCCAGGAAGCTGGAGTCAGACCACGCCTTGCGCCAGCATGGCATCGGCGACCTTGACGAAACCGGCGATGTTGGCGCCCTTCACATAATTGACCGTGCCGTCGGCTTCTTCACCGTAATGCACGCAGGCATGGTGAATCGACTGCATGATGTTGTGCAGTTTGCTGTCCACTTCACCCGCCGTCCACAGCAGGCGCATGGCGTTCTGCGACATCTCCAGGCCCGATACGGCTACGCCGCCGGCGTTGGATGCCTTGCCCGGTGCGTACAGGATCCCGGCCTCGATGAACAGGTCGACCGCCGCCAGGGTAGTCGGCATGTTGGCGCCTTCGGCCACGCAGATGCAGCCGTTGCGCAGCAGGGTGCGGGCGTCTTCGATGTCCAGCTCGTTCTGCGTGGCGCATGGCAGGGCGATGTCACACGGCAGGCTCCACGGGGTCTGGCCCTTGCGGAACTCCAGGCCAAACTGTTCAGCCAGCTCGCTGATGCGGCCGCGCTTGACGTTCTTCAGCGTCATCAGCGCGTCCCACTGGGCATCGGTCAGGCCAGATTCGGCGTACAGGGTGCCTTCGGAGTCGGACAGCGAAATCACCTTGCCGCCAAGGTCCATGACCTTGCGGGCAGCGTACTGGGCGACGTTGCCGGAACCGGAAATGGCCACGCGACGGCCATCGATGCGCAGGTTCTGGCGCTTGAGCATTTCTTCAGCGAAGTACACGCAGCCGTAGCCAGTGGCTTCGGGGCGGATCAGGCTGCCGCCGTAGGTCATGCCCTTGCCGGTCAGCACCGACGTGAACTGGTTGGCCAGGCGCTTGTACTGGCCGAACATGAAGCCGATCTCGCGGGCGCCCACGCCAATGTCACCAGCCGGCACGTCGCAATCAGCACCGATGTGGCGGTACAGCTCGCTCATGAAGGCCTGGCAGAAGCGCATGACTTCGGCATCGCTCTTGCCTTTCGGGTCGAAGTCCGAACCGCCCTTGCCGCCGCCCATGGGCAGCGAGGTGAGGGAGTTCTTGAACACCTGTTCGAAGGCCAGGAACTTGAGCACGCTCAGGTTCACCGACGGGTGGAAGCGCAGGCCGCCCTTGTAGGGGCCGATGGCGCTGCTCATCTGGATGCGGTAACCGCGGTTGACCTGCACCTTGCCCTGGTCATCGACCCACGACACGCGGAACAGCACGGCGCGCTCCGGCTCGACCATGCGTTCGAGGATGCCGGACTGCAGGTAGTGCGGGTTGGCTTCGAGGAACGGCCACAAGGTACGCAGCACTTCTTCGACGGCCTGGTGGAATTCCGGTTGGCCCGGGTCGCGTTGCTGCAGGCGTGCGAGGAAATTGTCGACAGATTCGATCATGGTAGACATCTCACCAAGAGGATTGGACTTATTGGTTTTTTCTGGAATGTACCAAGAAGCAATCGCACTGGAATAGGGCGAAATGTCGTTTTTATGAAATTATTTGGTGCGTTTTATATAAGTGTATACAAAATCGCCTTCCGCGCCGCCTGCTTCGCGGGCGCGCCCGCTCCCACAGGAACCTCGCAAACCTCAAGACCGGCGCTGTACCTGTGGGAGCGGGCATGCCCGCGAATGAAGCCAACACCACTTTCCAGACAGGCACAAAAATGGGGCCACGATGGGCCCCATTTCTGTGCATCAAGAAACCGGCTTACTGGGCCAGCTTCTTGTGCCGTACACGGTGCGGCTGGGCAGCAGCATCGCCCAGGCGCTTCTTGCGGTCGGCTTCGTACTCGGTGTAGTTACCCTCGAAGAACACCACGTTCGAGTCGTCTTCGTACGCCAGGATGTGAGTGGCAACACGGTCCAGGAACCAGCGGTCGTGGGAAATCACGATGGCGGCGCCCGGGAAGTCCAGCAGGGCTTCTTCCAGGGAACGCAGGGTTTCGACGTCGAGGTCGTTGGACGGTTCGTCGAGCAGCAGGACGTTGCCGCCCTCCTTCAGGGTCAGCGCCAGGTGCAGACGGCCACGCTCACCACCGGACAGGTCCTTGACGAACTTCTGCTGGTCACCACCCTTGAAGTTGAAGCGGCCAACGTAGGTACGCGACGGGATCTCGTAGTTGCCGATGCGGATCTGGTCGGAACCGTCGGAGATCTGCTGGAACACGGTCTTGGAACCGTCGAGGTCTTCACGGCTCTGGTCCACGCAGGCCAGCTGCACGGTTTCGCCGATCTCGATGCTGCCCGAGTCCGGTTGCTCCTTGCCCATCAGCATGCGGAACAGGGTCGACTTACCGGCACCGTTACCGCCGATCACGCCGACGATGGCGCCTTTGGGCATCGAGAACGACAGGTTGTCGATCAGCACCCGGTCGCCGTAGCCTTTGGTGACGTTCTTGAACTCGATGACCTTGTCGCCCAGGCGCGGACCGGCCGGGATGTAGATCTCGTTGGTTTCACTGCGCTTCTGGAATTCCTGCGACTGCATCTCTTCGAAGCGCTGCAGACGGGCCTTGGATTTCGACTGGCGGGCCTTAGCGCCTTTGCGCACCCACTCCAGTTCCTCTTTCATGGCCTTCTCGTGGGCGCTCTGCTGCTTGGATTCCTGCGCCAGACGCTCCGACTTGGCTTCCAGCCAGCCCGAGTAGTTGCCTTCGTACGGGATACCGGCGCCGCGGTCCAGTTCGAGGATCCAGCCGGCGACGTTGTCGAGGAAGTAACGGTCGTGGGTAATCGCTACCACGGTGCCCGGGAAGTCGTGCAGGAAGCGCTCCAGCCAGGCTACCGAATCGGCATCCAGGTGGTTGGTCGGTTCGTCGAGCAGCAGCATGTCGGGGGCCGACAGCAGCAGGCGGCACAGGGCCACGCGGCGCTTCTCGCCACCGGACAGGTGCTCGATGCGAGCATCCCAGGCCGGCAGGCGCAGGGCGTCGGCGGCGACGTCCAGCTGGCGCTCGAGGTTGTGGCCGTCGGCAGCCTGCAGGATGGCTTCGAGCTTGGCCTGTTCGGCAGCCAGCTTGTCGAAGTCGGCATCAGGTTCGGCGTAGGCCGCGTAGACCTCGTCCAGGCGAGCCTGGGCGTCCTTGATCACACTGACCGCTTCCTCGACCACTTCGCGCACGGACTTGTTCGGGTCCAGTTGCGGCTCCTGCGGCAGGTAACCCACGTTGATGTCGGGCATCGGACGGGCTTCGCCGTCGAATTCCTTGTCGACGCCCGCCATGATCCGCAACAGGGTCGACTTACCGGCGCCGTTCAGGCCGAGCACGCCGATCTTGGCGCCTGGGAAGAACGACAGGGAAATATTCTTGAGAATTTCCCGCTTCGGCGGCACGACCTTGCTCAGCCGATGCATGGTGTAGACGTATTGAGCCAAAACCAAGCCCTCTAAATAGGTAAAGACATCGACGATCGCCCCGGCACTGCGGCCAGGGGGATGTGTTTACGGGTTTCATTGAACAAAGTCGACCATTCTACGCCAACGCGCGGCGTTGCACAGGGTGGTCGGATGGTGGGTGGGATCGTTGTGATCCTGCCGGGCATTCTTTGCCTGTGCCGGCCCTTTCGCGGCTAAAGCCGCTCCCACAGGTACTGCATGAAATTCAAGCCTTGAGCAATCCTGTGGCTCCCACAGCTACTGCATGAGATTCAAGCCTTG
>NZ_BCBG01000076.1:0-11037 GCF_001320485.1 Pseudomonas sp. NBRC 111130 | reverse complement strand
TCCTGTGGGAGCGGGCTTGTCCCGCGAATGGGCTGCGCAGCAGCCCCGTACAATCTCGGATCAGAATTCGACCTTGACCGCCTGCGAAGCACGGGTCGCCTTGGCCCGCGCCGCTTCGACCGATTCATCACGTGCCAGGCAAACACCCATGCGACGGGTGCCATTGATTTCCGGCTTGCCGAACAGGCGAATCGCCGTGTCAGGCTCGCTCAGGGCTGCGCCCAGATTTGCGAAGCTGGTCTGCTGCGACTGGCCTTCCGGCAGAATCACCGCCGAAGCCGATGGCCCGAACTGGCGCACCACCGGAATCGGCAAACCGAGAATGGCGCGGGCGTGCAGGGCGAACTGCGACAGGTCCTGGGAAATCAGGGTCACCAGGCCGGTGTCATGCGGGCGCGGCGAAACTTCGCTGAACCACACCTGGTCGCCCTTGACGAACAGCTCCACGCCGAACAGACCACGGCCACCCAGTGCATCGGTAACCGCCTTGGCCACGCGTTGCGACTCGGCCAGGGCTTTCGCGCTCATGGCTTGCGGCTGCCAGGATTCCTGATAGTCGCCCTTCTCCTGACGGTGACCCACCGGTTCGAGGAAGGTGGTACCGCCGACATGGCGCACGGTCAGCAGGGTGATTTCATATTCGAAGTCGATGAAGCCCTCGATGATCACCCGGCCCTTGCCGGCACGGCCGCCTTCCTGGGCGTAGTCCCAGGACTTCTGCAGGTCGGCATCGCTGCGCAGCAGGCTCTGGCCCTTGCCTGAAGAGCTCATCACCGGCTTGACCACACAGGGGTAGCCGACGTCGGCCACGGCCTTGGTGTAGTCCTCGAAGGTGTCGGCGAAGTGGTACGGCGAGGTTGGCAGGTCCAGCTCTTCGGCCGCCAGGCGGCGAATGCCCTCACGGTTCATGGTCAGCTGGGTGGCGCGTGCGGTCGGCACCACGTTGAAGCCTTCGTTCTCCAGCTCGACCAGCGTGGCGGTGGCGATGGCCTCGATTTCCGGAACGATGTAGTGCGGTTTTTCCGCTTCGATGATTGCCCGCAGGGCAACGCCATCGAGCATGTTGACCACGTGGCTGCGGTGCGCCACCTGCATCGCCGGGGCATTGGCGTAGCGGTCGACGGCGATCACTTCGACGCCCAGGCGCTGCAGTTCGATCACCACTTCCTTGCCCAGCTCGCCACAGCCGCAGAGCAGCACACGGGTCGCGGTTGGCGACAATGGGGTTCCGATACGGGTCATTTCAGGTCCTCGAAGGCGTCCGGGGCCGCACCAGGCTTTGGCACGGCCCGCTGAAAAAGGACCAATATTCTACACCATCAGCCCGCGACAGCGGCCCGCCGCGCACGAAATGCCATGGCCAGCCAGACGGCCGTGACACCGGCGAATTTAGACGCCATGGCGGTGCCGATCACCGCCGGTGTGAGCGCACCGATCATGCCGAAGAAGATGAAGGTATCCACCGGAATGCTCAGCGCCGAGCTCAGCCACAGGCGGTCACGCAGCGGCCGGCGAGTGATGCTGAACACCAGCCAGTCGATCAGCTCGGAGACGAAGAACGCGGTGGCGCTGGCCAAGGCAATGGCCGGCTCCGAGGTGGCGTACGACAGCACCAGGGCCAGCAGCATGGCAATCAGCGCGCCATGGCCAAAGCGGGTCTGCACCATGTCGCGCAGAATGAACACCAGGCCGCCCCAGCAGGACCAGATGATGTCCAGGTGCGGGGCGCTGGAGAAGGCGTAGTTGATCAGCACTACGCTACTGATATAGGCAATGAGATAGAACATGGGCAGGTTGTCTGTGGGCAAGCCTGACAGATTACCGCTGGCTTCTTCGCGGGTAAACCCGCGAAGAAGCCAGCGCAAAATTACGCCCCGATAATCAATCCTGCAGCCACTGCCCGCTCATGGCACAGCTTGAGCACCGCCCGGCGCTCGGTATTGTCCATCCTTCCCCAGCGGCCGATCTCGGCCACGGTACGCTGGCAGCCGGTACAGATATCCTGCTCGTCCAGTGCGCAAATGCTCACGCACGGCGAAGCCACCGGCCGTTCTACGGCTACGTCACTCATCGTCAAGCACCAGCTCCCGCGCATAACGCTCGGCATTGTGTACATAGTGCGCAGCGCTGGCTTCGAGCATGCGCATCTGCTGCTCGGTCAGCTCGCGCACCACCTTGCCCGGCGAGCCCATCACCAGCGAGCCATCAGGAATTTCCTTGCCTTCCGGGATCAGCGCGTTGGCGCCGATGATGCAGTGCTTGCCGATACGCGCGCCGTTGAGGATGACGGCGTTGATGCCGATCAGGCTGTAATCGCCGACCGAGCAGCCATGCAGCATGGCGTTGTGGCCGATGGTCACGCCCTTGCCCAGGGTCAGCGGCGAGCCCATGTCGGTGTGCATCACCGTACCGTCCTGGACATTGCTGTCCTCGCCGATGTCGATCAGTTCGTTGTCCCCCCGCAGTACCGCACCGAACCACACGCTGGCACGGGCCTGCAGGCGCACCTTGCCGATCAGGGTGGCATTGGGTGCGGCCCAGCTGGTGGGGTGGCATTCGACCCGATGGTCGCCCAGGCGGTATTTCATGTTTGCTCCTCAGGGGTTCACGCAGACGGCGGGGTGTGCGCCGCTCAGATTTCGATGTAACGCTCGGGGGGTTGATGCAGGCTGATACCGGCGTCATACAACAGGTTGACCAGCTCGACGATCATGATCGCCGACAACCCCCAGATCTTGTACTCGCCGTAGCGGTAGCTGGGCACGTACCAACTGCGCCCCTGGTAATCGATACGGTGGGTGTGGTCACGCGGGTCCTGGCGGAAGAATTCCAGCGGCACGCTGAAGACTGCCGCGATTTCAGCGTCATTGGCGCGGTATTCGACGAAATCCGGGATCAAGCCGACGAACGGGGTCACTTTCAGGCCGTGCAGGGAAATCAGCGGGCTGAGTGGGCCGATCACTTCCACCAGGCCGGGCGGCAAGCCGATTTCTTCTTCGGCTTCGCGCAGCGCGGTAAACACCAGGTCCGGGTCTTCCGGGTCACGGCGGCCACCAGGAAAGGCGACTTCACCGCCGTGGGTCGACAACCCCTTGGCACGCAGGGTCAAGACCAGCTCGGGCGCTTCGCTGCGGGTGATGGGCAAAAGTACCGCCGCCTCGGGGAACCGTCGGTCGGTTTCCAGTGAAGCGGGTTGGTGGTTGCTCATACGGCGAAGTAGCTCGTCCAGCATTGCGCACTCTCGTTTCCAAGGCCTGCCTTGCATGATGCACCAAAGCCGCGAAGCACCCAAGCCCCGTGCGCTTGCGGCAGCCCCGCCTGGCGCGCCAAGATAACCCCGTCAAGAGGGAAGAAAAGCATGAAATTTTGCAGCGCGTGCGGCCAGCCAGTCATTCAGCAGATTCCCGAGGGCGACAGCCGCCTGCGGTTCGTCTGCGAGTCTTGCCAGACTGTTCACTACCAGAACCCCAACATCGTCGCCGGGGTGTTGCCCACCTGGGGCAGCCAGGTGCTGCTGTGCCGTCGCGCCATCGAGCCGCGCCGCGGCTTCTGGACGCTACCGGCGGGCTTCATGGAAAACGGCGAGACCCTCGACCAGGCCGCCCGTCGCGAAACCGACGAGGAAGCCTGCGCCCGGGTCGGCGACATGGCCCTGTACCAGCTGTTCGACCTGCCGCACATCAACCAGGTGCATGTGTTCTTCCGTGCCGAGTTGGCCGACCTGGATTTTGCCGTTGGCGTCGAAAGCCTGGAGGTGCGGTTGTTCGAGGAACACGAAATCCCGTGGGGCGAGCTGGCTTTCCGCACCGTCACTCGCACACTAGAATGCTATTATCGCGACCGCATCAGGCAGCACTACCCGATTGGCCATGAATACCTGCCGCCGATGAATGTTTCGCCCACCACTTAAGCTCTCAGGTACTGCTTCATGCGTTGGTTGTTCGCCCTTTTCTGCCTTTGCGTTACCACGGTGTCCCAGGCGGCCTTCACCGAAGTCATCATTCGCAAGCCGCAACCGCCAGTGCCGGCCCAGTCGCAATCCCAAGCGGCCATGCAGCCGCTGATCGACAAGGTGCTGGTGATCAAGTCCGAGCGCCGCCTGCAGCTGATCAGCCGCGGCGAACCGCTGAAGACCTACCGCATCTCCCTGGGTAAGCAGCCCAAGGGTGCCAAGGAACGCGAGGGCGACAAGAAGACCCCTGAAGGCCTGTACTGGCTGGACTGGCGCAAGGAAAGCGACCGCTTCAACCTGGCCATGCACATCACCTACCCGAACATCAGCGACGCCGCCCGCGCCAACCGCGAAGGCTGGAGCGCTGGCAGCATGATCATGATCCACGGCACGCCGATCGACGAGAACTACCCTGAGTGGTACTTCCACACGCTCGACTGGACTGACGGCTGCATCGCCATGCGCAACCGCGACATGCAGGAAGTCTGGGACCTGGTCCGCGACGGCACCCTGATCGAGATTCGCCCTTGATAGTCCTGCATTCAGATTGAGCTTGTAGGACGTTTCATACTTCAAATACACACCTGCCCTACATCCTGCTTAGGCCAGGGACTGCATCCAACCGACGGCTTGAGTTCTTAGCATCCACGCAAACGAGTACGTAACCCGTACGCCATTTGCGAGGGTGCCTGATGCAATGCCGACTCCTTCACGCCGCCAGCAGGCTGCTCGCCGGTTGCCTGGCTGGCATGCTGATCTCCCACACGGTCCTGGCTGACGACCCTGCCAGCCTGCAACTGCGCGACCAGCAGCAATCCCTGCGGCATTTCGAACAGCAACAGCGGCTCAAGCGCTGGCAACAGCCGCCTGTACCCGAGCGCCACGAGCAGGCAGCTGCCCAGTCGGTCGGCGATCAGTGCTGGGCCGTCTCCGGCGTGCGCATCATCGGCAACCGCCAACTTGCAGACCAGGCGCTCGAGCCCGCGCTACGCAAGTGGCTGCTGCCCTGCATGGGCATCAACGACATCAATAACCTGCTCAAGGGCATCACCCAGCTGTACGTCAGTGCGGGGTTCCCGACCAGCCATCCCTACCTGCGCCGCCAGCCTGGCGATGACGCACCACTGGACATCGTCATCGTCGAAGGCTTCGTCGAATCCATCGAACTTTCCGGCCCCGCATTGCCGCTGTCGCTGCAGAGCGCCTTCCCTGGCGTAGTGGGCCAACCGCTGTACCTGCCCGACCTCGAACAAGGTCTCGACCAACTCAATCGCCTGCGTGCCTACGACCTGAGCATGGACCTGCTGCCCGGCGAATTGCAGGGCGGTACCCAGGTTGTACTGCAACCGCACACGGTCGGCTCACGCTGGCACCTGGACAGCCGCCTGGATAACCGTGGCAGTGAGCTGACCGGCCGCCACCGCCTTAACCTGGGCCTCGGCCTGGACAGCCCGCTCGGGCTCAATGACGACCTGCGCGTGACATTGCTCTCCAGCGTCTTGCACGCCCCCGGCCAGGTGCAAGGCATCACGGTGTACTACAGCATCCCCTATGGCCCCTGGACCTTTGCCCTCAACGCCAGCCAACTGAGCTACGATGCGCCACTGCCGCACAGCCGGCAGAGCAGCGACGGCAGCAGCAGCTACCAAGGCCTGAGCATCGAGCGGGTGCTGTGGCGCAACCAGCAAGGCCTGCTCAGCGCCAGCACGCGGCTGGACCGCAAGCAACTGGTCAACCGCAGCGCCGGTGCCGTCGTCACCCAGCAGAGCCCAACCCTCACCAGCGTCGAGGCTGGCATCAACCTACTGTGGCTGGAAGGCGGTTTATGGAACGGGTACCTGGGCGTTGCCCAGGGCCTGGACTGGTTCGCTGCCGACGAGGGGCCATTGGGTGCCGAACGCCTGCGCCCGGACTTTCGCAAGTACCGCGCCAGCCTGCTGCACCTGCGCCAGGGCCCGACTGGCACAGCTTGGCGCTGGCAAAGCGAGCTGGCCTTGCAGTACAGCGAACACGCGTTGCCGGCCATCGAGCAGTTACTGGTCAGCGACGACTCGAGCGTAAGGGGCTTTCGCCTGAGCACCTACTCCGGCGCCAGCGGCGCGACCTGGCGCAATACCTTGAGCCAGCCGCTACCGGCGAACTGGGCCCACCCCCTGCAGATACGGCCCTACCTCGGCCTGGATGTGGGCTGGACCCGGCCCGCCACGGGCAAGCCTTCGCAACGCCTGGCTGGCACAGCCGCCGGCATCGAACTGAGCCTGACAAACGCCCGGCTGCGGCTCGACTACCAACGCGCCCTCTACACCAGCGACCTGCCCCGCTCCCGTCTGGAGCCTGGCTTCTGGGTACTGGAGTGCACCCTGAGCATCTGATTCACCCACAACAAAGAGAACGAGAACATGCAGACACTCTCGCCGTTACCGTCTAGCCGCCCGGATACCTTGCGCTGGGCCATCTTCCTCGCATTGCTCAGCCCCGCAAGCGCTTTCGCGCAGGGTGGGCTGGAGGCCGCCAGCGGCCCGGCAGGCACCCCGATCATCAACAATGACCATGGCGTACCGGTGATCGACATCGTAGCGCCCAATGCCAGTGGCCTGTCGCACAACCAGTTTCTCGACTACAACGTTGCCCGCCCCGGTGTGGTATTGAACAACGCCCTGCAGCCAGGTCAGTCGCAACTGGCCGGCGCATTGGCCGCCAACCCGCAGTTCCGGGGCCAGGCAGCGTCGACCATTCTCAATGAAGTGGTCAGCCGCAACGCCTCGCTGATCGAAGGCCCGCAGGAAATCTTCGGCCGCCCTGCCGACTACATCCTCGCCAACCCCAACGGTATCACCCTCAATGGCGGCAGTTTCATCAACACCACCCGCGCAGGGTTCGTGGTCGGCACGCCCGAATTGCAGGAAGAACAGCTGCGCCATTTCAACTCACTGAATGCCAGCGGCACATTGCAAGTGCTTCAGGGCGGACAGAGCAATGCCGAGGGCGCGCTTGATCTGATTGCCCCGAAGGTGGACCAGCAAGGCCTGCTCATGGCCAAGGGTGACCTCAACGTGACCGTTGGCCGCAATCGCATCGCTCATGCCGACGGCCAGGTGCTCGAGCACCTGCCGGGCACCCCGTCGAGCATCGACGCCAAGCTGTTCGGTGCCATGCGCGCCGGGCGCATTCGCGTGGTGAGCACTGCCGAAGGTGCAGGCGTGCGCATGGGCTCGAAGGTAAAGGCCGACAACGGCATTGTCATTCACTCGGCCGGCTCATTGGACATCAGCGGCGAAGCCGCCAACCCTGCCGAACTAAACACTGAACAAGGCACCTTGCTTCTGACCGCCGCCGATGACCTGACATTGAGCGCTGTCGATGGCAAGGCCGAGCGCATCGAGGCCAAGGCCGGCAAGAAACTCACCCTGGACGCCAAGACCCGCGAAACCATCAACCACGACCGCGACAGCTGGAATAAGAAGTTTCTGTTCATCACCCGCGAAACCTATAGCCGTGAAAGCACTACCACCGAGCGCCAGCAACGGGGTGTGCAACTGCAGGGCAGCGACAGCATTGCCTTGCAGTCCGGCGCCGACATGCGACTGGTCGCCGCCGAGGTCAAGGCAGGGGGTGACATGACCCTCGACAGCGGTGCCAACCTGGACATCGCGGCCGGTATCGACAGCAAGCAATTCAAGCAACAGGTGCGTCACCGCAAGGACCTCTGGCGCGGCGACAGCGATACCGACCAGTACACCGAAACCGCTCGGCCCAGCTCGCTGAGCGCCCAGCGCATGACCGTCAACGCCAAGGACACACTCAAGGTCGAGGGCAGCAACCTGCATAGCCGCGGCGACATGGACCTCAATGCCAAGCAGGTCGAGGTCGGCACCACCACCCTGCAGCACCGCAGCAACGACGGCAACTACCGGGGCGACCTGGTCTCCGGCACCTTCTTCGGCAATCGCAAGGGCAACGACACCGAGGGCCAGAGCGTTGCCGGCAGCAGCGTCACTGCGGATGGCAAGCTGAATGGCCATGCCGACCAGGTCAGCATCAAGGGCAGCACCGTGTACGGTAAAAAAGATGCCGTGCTCTACAGCGAAAAGGGCGCGCTGGCGATCGAAGCGGACCATGGCAGTAGCCGGTCCACCGAGCGCAACAGCGACAGCAAGCTGTTCGGCCTGTTCGGCAATGATCAGCAGAGCACCAAACGTGAACAGCAAGTGCTGGTCAGCGATGTCAGGTCGTCCAGCAACCTGCGCCTGGCCAGTGCCGAAGAGATGCGCATCCAGGGCGCCAAGGTCGAGGCTGGCGCGCACTTGCAGGTCGAAGCCAAGGGCGATCTGCTTATCGGCAGTGCGCAAGCGGTCAAGGAAATCGAAAGCCGTGATCGGCAATGGGGTTTGACTGCCAGTGCCCGGCAAACCCAGCAAGCCGAAGACGGCAAGCCGGAGTCTCGCCAGTATGCGGCGGGCGTGGCCTATGAAGTGACCACCGGCAGCGAAAATGTGCGCGAAACCGCCCAAGTCGCCAGCGAGCTGAAGGGGGCTACCGTTGGCCTGGGCAGCGGGGGGCACCTGCAAGTGAAGGGTTCCAAGGTCCAGGCCGCTGCGGGCGACCTCGATGTGAAGGCCAGGCAAGTGACGCTCGGCGCCACCGGCAATGAGCGCGAATCGACCACCAGCACTCGCCAGAGCGGCGGCGGTTTGACCGTCACCGGCGGCATCGATCGCCTGGGCAGCCTGTTCGAAGGCCATCACAACAGCACCGTGGTGACCGAGCGCGACAGCAAGGCCCAACGCAGCGAACTGCAGGCCAGTGGCAACGTGAGCGTCGATGCTGACGAGCTGGTGAGCGAAGCGGCACGCGTCACTGCCGGAGATACCCTCAAAGTGAGCGCCAAGCGCATCGACAACCGTGCTGTGCTCGATACCTATGAACGCGAAGAACTTCGTAGCGAGTGGTCCGGCAGCCTCGGCGCCAGCGTCGAGTACCGTGACCTGACCCGGCCGATCGAGCGGCTGGTGCTGGGCGAGGAGGCCGCGCGCTTCCAGCAGGCATCGCCCGAAGACGCCATGGTGGCACCCAGCGTTGGTGCCGACATGACCCTCGAGCACCTCAAGCGCCTGGAAAACCAGCGTCGAGGCTTTGCTCAGGTCAGCGAGCTGTCTGGCGCACACGTCCAGGTCAAGGCCGAGGTCATCGATGACCAGGGTACCGCTTGGCGTGCCAACCGCGGCCAACTGCAGATCGATGCGCAACGGCACAGCATGCGCGCCGCCGAAAATACCCGGGAGGACAGCGTGGAGCGCCTGGCCTTTGGCGGTGACTTGCGCGTCGACACCAGCTCCGGCAGTGACCTGAACGCCCGCGGCGCGGGCAAGGGGGGTTCGCTGGGCAAGCAGGCAACGGCCAGCACCGCAGTTCCGGGCAGCCTTTATGGCCAACAGGGTATTCAGGTCCAGCTGGGTAGCGATGGTCGATATGAGGGGACCCGCATCGAGGGGGGCGAAGGCGAGGTGGTCATCCACAGTGAAGGCAACCTGTCGCTGCCCCAGGCCAACGACCGCACCGAGGAGATGACTCGCCAGCTCGACGGCAATGCGTGGGCCAAGGTCGGCAACCGCCCCGGCAGCACCGGCTTCGATGCCCGAGGCTACCTTGACCACGCGCAGCTGCAAGCCGTGCAAGCCAAGGCGCAAGTGGCACAGATCGACGCCAAGGGGGCAGTCCGCCTGAGCAGCGCGGGTGATCTGCTGTTGGAGGGCACCCGTATCGGCAGTCGGGAAGCCAAGGTCGGCGATATTCGCCTGCACAGCGATGGCTTGCTGCAGGTCAAGGCAGGCAGCGACACCCAGCAGGCCCACGGCGGCAAACTTGGCGGTGGCCTGGAGCTGGCAGCCAAGATGGGCGAGGCCAAAGGCGGCGGCATCGGTGGCCATTTCACCCATGGCAAGCAGGACGAAAACGCCCGTCAGGCCGTCGATGCCCAGTTCGCCAGTGCCGGCAAGCTGACCCTCAGCAGCGCGGCTCGCGAGGACATCGCCCTGCACCTGGAGGGCCTGCAGGCATCCGCCGAACAGATCGCGCTCAACGCGTCCAGCGGCGGCATGCTGATCGAAGCCTCCTCCAATCAGGAGCAGCGCAACAATCTCGAGATCACCGCCGGTGCCGGTTTCAACATGACCGCAGGCAGCACCGACACCCGTGGCCTGCATGGCCGGGCCAAGGTCGGGCTGGACAAGCGCGACAACCAGACCTGGAACGCCAGCAACCTGCGCGCCGAATCCATCGACCTGCAAGGCCGGGGTGATACCCGCATCGAAGGCGCCAGCCTGGAAGCCGGGCGCATCACCGGCGCGATCGATGGCGACCTGCGCATCGCCAGCCGCAAGGACAGCGTCGACACCTTGACGGTGGAGGGCGATGCACGCTTGAGCCAGGAGAAAAACCCGCAGGGCTATGTCAACGCCGCCACCTCGCTGGCCGGGCCACTGGGTGGCAAGGTGAAGGAGAAAGCCGGGTCGGCCTTGAGCAAGGCCGACCCGGGCTTCTCGCCGACCTTGAGCCTTCAGGTGTCGCATGTGCAGCGTGACAGCGTGGGGCAGCAGGCAGTACTCAAGGGCAGCGACGGTATCGAGTTGAAAGTGGGCGGTGATGCCCAGCTGGTTGGCGCGCGGCTGCAGTCGGCCAAGGGCACGGTCGCGCTCGATGCCAGCTCGGTGAGCCGGGAAACCCTGAGTGGCAACGATTATCGTCGGGACGTGTCGGTCGATGCGTCCAATTCGCCGGTGGACCTGGGCACGGCGATTGCCGAGATGGCCAAGGGCAAAGGCGCGGCGGATGGCGAAAATGCGCTGGACCTGGGGCTGTTGCGGACCAGTGGGCATAGCCGCAGTGAGCAGTGGGTTTCCAGTGTGCAGGGGGGTAAGGCGGAGTAAGGGGTGAGGCACGGATGTGCCTGCCTTGGGATGTTCGGCGCCTGTGAGATCGAGCGCCGCCCGCGCGGCGCATCGCGGGCAAGCCCGCTCCCACATTTGTTTCGGGCCAGTTACTCCTGTACCGCCAACAGGATCCGCCTTGGTGCCTGCCTTGGGATG
>NZ_BCBG01000075.1:0-11430 GCF_001320485.1 Pseudomonas sp. NBRC 111130 | reverse complement strand
CAGGTCCAGCGCCGGCACCTTGCGTGGGTCGAACGAGGCCAACGGGTCGGGGCCTTCTTCCGATTGGGTTTCAGCGGGGTCGGCGGGCGGTAGGCGTAGTGTCTGCAGGCGCACCACCATCGGTGCAGCCTTGGCATCTGGCAGGCGCGCGTTACCGATGACTTCCTTGCTGTCCAGGCGCAGGTCCCAGGCTACGCCGCCCCGGGTCAGGCGCACGACGGCCTGGTTCAGGTTCATGCCGAAGGCCTTCAGCTGGCCGATGCTCAGGTCGACGCTCTGCAAGTTCTGCCGGGCATTACCACCGGGGTCGTCACCAGCAAAGCGAGCGGCCTGTTCCTGCCAGGGGCCCAGGTCCAGGCTTTCCAGCCGCCCCTTGACCCGCAGCCCCTGAGCCGCTGGCAGCTGCGCCTGCCCGGAGCCAAGCAACAGTTCGCCACGGCCCTGGCCCAGCTTGTCGGCCGGTGCGGCGTAGGCGAAACGGGCCAGGTCGGCGTAAGCCGCATCGAATCGCCGCTCAGGCCCTTGCAGGTTCATGCTGAAACGACTGTCGCGGGTCTCCGCCGCCGCCTTGCCGAACGGAGCCGGCAGGTCGATGGCCAAGCCCTTGAGCGAAGAGCTGACGCTCAAGCTGTTATCACGACTGCCCAAATTGACTTGCAACTGGTACGGCAGGTCGCCTGAAGCGGGCAAGGTCTGCCTGAACTGCAACCAGTCGGTCAGAGACTTCAGCGAAGCCTGGCCGCTGGCGCTGATGCGCGTCTGCATCTGCCCGGGCTGGCCCTCGGCGCTGATCTGCGCAGTGACCGGCTTGCCGAACACCTGCAAGCTGATGTTCTTGCCGCTCAGCCCCTTGTCGAAGTCAAAGCTGAAGTCACCCTTGAGGCGCGTCAGGTCCAGGCTGGGCGGGGTCACCTTCAGACGTGCATCGGCAGTGGCGAAGTCCACCAGCACTTTTGGCCGCTCGCCATGGGCCAAGGGTACGTCGAGCTTCACATTGCCCTTGAGAGGGCCCTCGCCTTCCCAGCCGGCGAAGATCTCGCCAGTCCCGATCGGGGCTTCCTTGAGGATTTTCAGACCATCGCCAAGGCTGCCGTCGAAATTGCCGTCGAGGTACAGATGGCTGTGCTGGCCGCTGTCGACATGGGGAATATTCACGCTGACGTCGCTGACCTTGGTGTCGAGCAGCAAGCCCTTGCTGGCCTTGATGCGCACGCCGCTGTCTTCGATCAGCACATCGCCGTCCACCTGCTGCACCTGCGGCCAGCCTGGCTGGAAGTCGAGTGCGGCGTCGTGAACCTTGAAGAACAGGCTGATGCTGCGAGCCTCCGGGGTGGCGCCGTGGTTCAACGAACCCTGGTACTGGAAGTAGCCCTCATCGACGTTGCCCTTGACGATGGCGCTGCGCAGCCATTCGTCGAGGGCCGGGCTCAGCACTTCGGGCAGGTACTTGGCGGTATAGCGGCCATCGCCTTCGGTCAGGCCGACCCGCAGGTCCATGTAGCTTTCGGTGCCTTCGTCGAACAGCAGGCGAATCAGGAAATCGCCAGCGATCTTGCCCTCCTCGCCCAGCACCTTGAGGTAGGGGGCGATGAGGGTGAAACCATGCTTGTCGAGCGCCCAGGTCAGGCGCGCATTGGCCTTCTGGTATTGCCAGGGTTTGGCGAAGATCGGGTACAGGTGCAGCATGAATGCGTCAGTATCCAGCCGCAGCTCGCCATGCCCGAGGTCGCCGCTGATGCTGCCGCTGACATTGCCAGCTGCCGGTGCGCCATGATAGGCATCAAAACCGACCCTCTCCAGGTTGGCTGCGAACTGCAGCCGCTGGTCGCCCTCGGCGTTTGGCCGTGCTTCCAGCCGAACGTTGCGCAGCGCCCCGGTGACGTTCAGCCCATCGACCACGGCCATGAGCTTGTCCGACAAGGGTGCCAGGGCATCGATCAGCGGGGTCAACGGGGTGAGGTCAAGGCGGTCGGCCTGCACCTGCCAGGTTTCGTCGGCCGGGTCGTCGCCCAGGCGCTGGTTCACTTGCAGGTGCGATTCCCAGCGGCTCTTGCCGATGCTCGCCGCGAGTGAATCCACCAGCACATCGAAACCCTGATCCCGGCGCTGGAACCAGGCGGTCAACGCGAGGTTGTCCAGGGCCACCGCCTTGCGCTCGGCGTAGGCACCGCGCAGTTGCGGTGCATTGAGGCGCACCACTGCCTGCTGCAACTGGCCCTTGCTCCAGTCGACCCAGAACTCGCCACCGGCCTTCAGCGCTTCCGCCCGCCACTGGCCCAGCAAAGCGGGAGGCAACCACCGCGCCCAGTCGCTTTGCGGCAGGCTCAGGTAAGCCTCGACCGCGCCATCGCGCCAGGCTTTGGCATTTGCCCGGCTGCGCAGATTGAGCGCCAGCGGCTGGCCGTCGGGCAAGGTCGCCCGCAGGTCGAGGGCCTGGCGTGAAGCCCCGGCTTGCAGGCCGACGCTGACATAGGTAAGGGTCAACGGGTCACGCTGCCAGGGCTGCAAGGTGACCTGGCTGTCGAACACATCGATGCGGCCCAATTGACGCAAGCGCTGCAGCAACTCGGCAGGATCCAGCGGCGCGTCATCCTTTTTTGGCAACCCTTCAAGGGCCCAGCCACCCTGCTCGTCCTCGCGCAGAATCAGTTGCAGGCCACCGAGTTCGATGCGCGCCAGGCGCACTTCGCGGGAGGTCAGGCTGGCCCACAGGTCCGGTACCACCTTGACGTCATCCAGGCGCAGGGCCGATGCGCCCTCGCCCAGTTGCAGGTCACGCACGCGCAACACCGGCGCCAGGCCGCTCCAGCGCCCTTCCAGCGCCCCGACATGCACGGGTAGACCAAGCGCCTGTTCAGCCTTGCTCTCGACATCGCCACGGTATTCGGCCACCAGCGGCACCAGCTCGCGACCGAGGCTGACATACAATGCCACCAGCACCGTGAGCAAGGCACAGATGCCCAGCCCCCAACGGGTCAAGGCGACAAGAACGCGGTTCAGACGTCCCATGGCCATGGCCCTCCAGGTCGTTTATCCATGATGGCCCGACGTGCCGGGCTTGCCAGCCAGCGCCATCCGGGGCGGGTATCAGAAAGCCTCAGAGCAGCACCACATCGTATTGTTCCTGCGAATACATCGACTCGACCTGAAAGCGAATGGTTCGGCCAATGAAGGTCTCCAGTTCGGCAACGTTGCCGGACTCTTCGTCCAGCAGGCGATCGACCACCTTCTGATTGGCCAGCACACGATAACCCTCAGCCTGGTAGGCACGGGCTTCGCGGAGGATCTCGCGGAAGATCTCGTAACAGATGGTCTCGGGAGTCTTCAGCTTGCCGCGCCCCTGACAGGCGATGCATGGCTCGCAGAGAACCTGTTCGAGGCTTTCACGGGTGCGCTTGCGGGTCATCTGCACCAGGCCCAGTTCGGTGATGCCGATAATGTTGGTCTTGGCATGATCCCGCTCCAGCTGCTTTTCCAGGGTGCGCAGCACCTGGCGCTGGTGCTCTTCGTCTTCCATGTCGATGAAGTCGATGATGATGATCCCGCCGATGTTGCGCAGGCGCAGCTGCCGAGCGATGGCCGTGGCGGCTTCGAGGTTGGTCTTGAAGATGGTTTCTTCCAGGTTGCGGTGGCCGACGAACGCACCGGTATTGACGTCAATGGTGGTCATCGCTTCGGCCGGGTCGACCACCAGGTAGCCGCCGGACTTGAGCGGCACCTTGCGCTCCAGGGCGCGCTGGATTTCGTCCTCGACCCCGTACAGGTCGAAGATTGGCCGCTCGCCTGGATAATGCTCCAGGCGATCAGCGATCTCCGGCATCAGCTCGGCGACGAACTGCGTGGTTTTCTGGAAGGTTTCCCGCGAATCGATACGAATCTTCTCGATCTTCGGGTTGACCAGGTCACGCAGCGTGCGCAGGGCCAGGCCGAGGTCTTCATAAATGACCGTGGGCGCGCCGCAGGTCTGGATCTGGCTGCCGATCTGCTCCCACAGGCGGCGCAGGTAACGGATGTCCTGGAGGATTTCTTCAGCCCGCGCCCCCTCGGCAGCGGTGCGCAGGATGAAGCCCCCTGCGTCCTTGATGTTCTCGCTGTCCATACAGTCGCTGACCACCTGCTTGAGGCGCTCGCGTTCGGCTTCGTCTTCGATCTTCAGCGAAATGCCGACATGGCTGCTGCGTGGCATGTACACCAGGTAACGGGAGGGGATCGACAGCTGCGTGGTCAGGCGCGCACCCTTGGTGCCGATCGGATCTTTGGTCACCTGCACCACCAGGGCCTGGCCCTCGTGCACCAGTGCGGTAATGTTCTCCACCGCCGAGCCTTCGCGCTGGGATATTTCCGACGCATGGATGAACGCCGCGCGCTCCAGGCCGATGTCGACGAATGCCGCCTGCATGCCCGGCAGCACCCGCACGACCTTGCCCTTGTAGATATTGCCGACGATGCCGCGACGCTGGGTGCGCTCGACATGCACTTCCTGCAGCACCCCGTTTTCCACCACCGCCACGCGTGATTCCATCGGGGTGATGTTGATCAGGATCTCTTCACTCATGGCAGGCTCTCGTCAAAGGTCTCGGGTAATGATGGATCGCTATCGGATGTCTGGCTAGCGCTGTGCCGATACCCCATGTTGCTGCCAGCATGGGATCGAAAACGCCGCGAGCAAGCGGGCGGTTTCGAACAGCGGAAGGCCGACCACGGCCGAGTAGCTGCCCTCAAGCTGCTGCACGAAGACTGCACCCAACCCCTGAATCGCGTAGCCGCCTGCCTTGTCCAGTGGCTCGCCGGTTTCCCAGTAGCGCTGCGCTTCTTCAGGGCTGATTTCGCGAAAATACACATGGGTACCGACGCATGCTTCTTCCCAACGCGTTCCAT
The DNA here is from genome assembly GCF_001320485.1 of Pseudomonas sp. NBRC 111130. Lineage (NCBI taxonomy): Bacteria > Pseudomonadati > Pseudomonadota > Gammaproteobacteria > Pseudomonadales > Pseudomonadaceae > Pseudomonas > Pseudomonas sp. NBRC 111130. Next base: position 6,552 of record NZ_BCBG01000075.1, on the reverse strand, counting down.
CGGTCACGGCCACGGCCGTGATCACCTGATGGCGATCGCCGGAAAGCTTGGCGAGCATGGCCAAGGCGTCGTCACGGTCACGCGGTTTACCGAGGATTTCTCCGAGAGAAGACACCACCGTGTCAGCCCCCAACACCACGCCTGGTCCGTCCAGCCTGGCGAAACCGGCGGCAGCCTTGGCACGCGCCAAGCGCAAGGCATAGTCTGGAATGCCTTCGCCGGGCAGTGGCGTTTCATCGATGGGCGCACTGACAACAGTGAACGGCACGCCGATCTGGCCGAGCAGTTCACGCCGGCGCGGTGAGCCGGAGGCGAGGTAGAGTGGTTTCATCTGGACATCTCCCTGTCAGTGGCAGCGCCGTCAGTTGATGCGCAAACGTCGGCGCAGGTCGCGCAGGGCGAAGCTGATCCATGGCCAGAGCAAGGCACTGATCACGGCTGGCCAGACCAGCGCCAGGGTTGGCAGGCGATTGCCGGTGAGCGCACTGAGCCACAGCTGGATCAGCTGGGCGATACCGAAGATCACCAGGATCACCAGGCTCTGCTGCCACAGCGGGAACATGCGCAGGCGCTGCTGCAGCGACAGCACGAGGAACGTGATGAGCGTGAGGATGAGCGCGTTCTGCCCCAGCAAGGTGCCGTACAGTACGTCCTCGGCCAGCCCCAGAATGAAAGCGGTGGTCATGCCAACCTTGCCTGGCACGTTCAAGGTCCAGAACGACACCAGCATCGCCAGCCACATGGGCCGGAACACTTCAAGGAACTGCGGCATGGGTGAAACGCTGAGCAGCAGGCCGATGGCGAACGTCAGCCAGATGACCCAACCGTGATTACGGCGCGACTTGGCCATCATTGTCTCCGGGGATGGGCGGGGGCCGCAGGCGCGGCGGCAGGGCTGCCGGGCGCTGCAGCCGGGGCCGCAGGCGCCTGACCCGTAGCGGCCGGCCCGGCTGGCTGTGCCGGGGCTGGGGCAACTGCCGGCTGCTCGGCATTGGCAGCAGGTTGGCCAGTGCCCTTGCGATCGGCCTCTTCCTGGGCGATGGCTGCTTCGGTGGCACGCTGCTCCGGTGTACGGCGGTCACTGAACACCAGCAACATGTAGCGGCTGCGGTTGAGCGCGGCGGTTGGAATGGCGCGGACGATGGCAAACGGCTGGCCGGAATCGTGGATCACTTCGTTGACCGTGGCCACCGGGTAGCCGGCCGGGAAACGCTGGCCCATGCCAGAGCTCACCAGCAGGTCACCTTCCTTGATGTCGGCGGTGTCGGCGACATGGCGCAACTCGAGACGCTCCGGGTTGCCGGTGCCGCTGGCGATGGCGCGCAGGCCGTTGCGGTTGACCTGCACCGGAATGCTGTGGGTCGTGTCGGTCAACAGCAGGACCCGCGAGGTATACGGCATCAGCTCGACCACCTGGCCCATCAGGCCACGGGCATCGAGTACCGGCTGCCCCAGGAATACACCATCGCGCTCACCCTTGTTGATCAGAATGCGGTGGGTGAACGGATTGGGGTCGACGCCGATCAGCTCGGCCACTTCGACCTTTTCGTTGACCAGCGCCGAGGAGTTGAGCAACTCACGCAAGCGCACGTTCTGCTCCGTCAGGGCCGCCAGCTTCTGCAGGCGCCCTTGAAGCAGCAGGGCTTCGGTCTTGAGTTTTTCGTTTTCAGCGATCAGCTCGGTGCGGCTGCCGAACTGGCCGGCCACGCCTTGCCACATCCGCTGCGGCAGGTCGGTGATCCAGTACGATTCCATGAGCACCAGGCCCATCTGGCTGCGCACCGGCTTGAGCACGTCGAAACGCGCGTCGACAACCATCAGCGCGACCGACAGCACTACCAGTACCAGCAGGCGAACGCCCAGCGAAGGGCCCTTGGAGAAAAGCGGTTTAATGGGCCGTTCCTCGTGGACGACTCAGGAGGTCATTGGACATGGGACAACGCACCAGCCTGGTTGCGGGTTGACGGAAACGACGCCGCGATGGACGCCAGCCAGCGCATACAGGTAGCACTGCGCGTGCTACCTGTAAACCGGGCTTTCGAAAGCAGCGGGGGATCACTCGCTGGAGAGCAGGTCCATCGCGTGCTTGTCCATCATCTCCAGGGCGCGACCACCGCCACGGGCGACACAGGTCAGCGGGTCTTCGGCGACGATCACCGGCAGGCCGGTTTCCTGCGCCAGCAGTTTGTCGAGGTCACGCAGCAGCGCGCCACCACCGGTCAGCACCAGGCCGCGCTCGGCGATGTCGGAGGCCAGCTCCGGTGGCGACTGTTCCAGGGCGCTCTTGACCGCCTGGACGATGGTCGCCAGGGATTCCTGCAGGGCTTCCAGGACTTCGTTGGAGTTCAGGGTGAAGGCGCGTGGTACGCCCTCGGCCAGGTTGCGGCCGCGCACATCGACCTCGCGCACCTCGCCGCCCGGGTAGGCGGTGCCGATTTCCTGCTTGATACGCTCGGCGGTGGATTCGCCGATCAGGCTGCCGTAGTTGCGGCGCACATAGGTGACGATGGCTTCGTCGAAGCGGTCGCCGCCAACCCGGACGGACTCGGCATAGACCACGCCGTTCAGCGAGATCAGTGCGATTTCGGTGGTGCCGCCACCGATATCGACGACCATCGAGCCACGGGCTTCTTCGACCGGCAGGCCGGCACCGATGGCAGCGGCCATTGGCTCTTCGATCAGGAACACTTCACGGGCACCGGCACCCAGGGCCGACTCGCGAATGGCGCGGCGCTCTACCTGGGTCGATTTGCACGGTACGCAGATGAGCACGCGTGGGCTCGGCTGCAGGAAGCTGTTCTCGTGAACCTTGTTGATGAAGTACTGCAGCATTTTTTCACAAACGCTGAAGTCGGCGATGACGCCGTCCTTCATCGGACGAATGGCAGCAATGTTGCCAGGCGTGCGGCCCAGCATGCGCTTGGCTTCGGTACCGACGGCGACGACGCTTTTCTGGTTGCCGTGGGTACGGATGGCAACAACCGAGGGCTCATTCAGGACGATACCGCGCTCACGCACGTAAATAAGGGTGTTGGCAGTACCCAGGTCGATGGAAAGATCGCTGGAAAACATGCCACGCAGTTTCTTGAACATGGGAAAGTGACCCTGGGGAAAGCGTGGGTAAAAAAGTGCGGCAAACTCTAACAATGGCAGGGATTTTGGGCAAGGAGCCAATATGTTAAATTGGCTGTTTTTCCGAGCACGCCAGCAGATGATCGCGGCCGTTGGACCGCCAAAATGCTGACATGTTCCTCACCGCGGACCCTATTCGGTTCTTTGTTTCCCCTGGAGATCACCATGGCGCTTGAACGCAGCGACGTGGAAAAGATTGCCCATCTGGCCCGTCTGGGCCTGAATGAAGGCGAACTGCCACGCATTACTGACGCCCTGAACAGCATTCTCGGCCTGGTCGACCAGATGCAAGCGGTCGACACCAACGGCATCGAGCCCCTGGCCCACCCCCTGGAGGCCAGCCAGCGCCTGCGTCCCGACCAGGTCACCGAAAGCAACCAGCGCGACGCCTACCAGGCCATCGCGCCAATGACCGAAAGCGGTCTGTACCTGGTTCCGAAAGTCATCGAGTAAGGGATAGAGCCTGCCATGCATGAATTGACCCTGGCCGAGATCGCCCGCGGACTCGCCGACAAGTCGTTTTCCTCCGAAGAGCTGACCGGCGCCCTGCTGGCGCGCGTCAAGCAGATCGACCCACAGATCAACAGTTTCATCAGCGTCACCGAAGAGCTGGCCCTGGGCCAGGCGCGTGCTGCCGACGCCCGTCGCGCCGCTGGCGAGAACGGTGCACTGCTCGGCGCACCGATTGCCCACAAGGACCTGTTCTGCACCCTCGGCGTGCGCACCAGCTGCGGCTCGAAGATGCTCGACAACTTCAAGGCACCGTACGACGCGACCGTGGTCGCCAAGCTGGCCGAAGCCGGCATGGTCACCCTGGGCAAGACCAACATGGACGAGTTCGCCATGGGTTCGGCCAACGAATCCAGCCACTACGGCGCGGTGAAGAACCCGTGGAACCTCGAGCACGTACCCGGCGGTTCGTCGGGGGGCTCGGCCGCTGCCGTGGCCGCACGCCTGCTGCCGGCCACCACCGGCACCGACACCGGCGGCTCGATCCGCCAGCCGGCGGCACTGACCAACCTCACCGGCCTCAAGCCGACGTACGGTCGTGTATCGCGCTGGGGCATGATTGCCTACGCGTCCAGCCTCGACCAGGGTGGCCCGCTGGCACGTACCGCCGAAGACTGCGCCCTGCTGCTGCAAGGCATGGCCGGCTTTGATGCCAAGGACTCCACCAGCATCGACGAGCCTGTGCCGGACTACAGCGCCGCCCTCAACGGCTCGCTGCAGGGCCTGCGCATCGGCCTGCCGAAGGAGTACTTCGGTGCCGGCCTCGACCCGCGCATTGCCGAGCTGGTCCAGGCCAGCGTCAAGGAGCTGGAAAAGCTCGGTGCGGTGGTCAAGGAAATCAGCCTGCCGAACATGCAGCATGCCATTCCGGCGTACTACGTGATCGCACCAGCAGAAGCCTCCTCCAACCTGTCGCGCTTCGACGGTGTGCGCTTCGGCTACCGCTGCGAAGAGCCGAAAGACCTGACCGACCTGTACAAGCGTTCCCGTGGCGAAGGCTTCGGTACCGAAGTGCAGCGCCGCATCATGGTCGGCACCTACGCCCTGTCGGCCGGCTACTACGACGCTTACTACATCAAGGCGCAGCAGATCCGCCGCCTGATCAAGAACGACTTCATGGCCGCCTTCGCCGAGGTCGACCTGATCCTCGGCCCGACCACGCCCAACCCGGCCTGGAAGCTTGGCGCCAAGAGCAGCGACCCGGTCGCCGCCTACCTGGAAGACGTCTACACCATCACCGCCAACCTGGCGGGCCTGCCAGGCCTGTCGATGCCAGCCGGCTTCGTCGATGGCCTGCCGGTCGGCGTGCAGCTGCTGGCACCGTACTTCCAGGAAGGCCGCTTGCTCAACGTCGCGCACCGTTACCAGCAAGTCACCGACTGGCACACCCGCGCCCCTAACGGCTTCTGAGGAATTCACACATGCAATGGGAAGTTGTGATCGGGCTGGAGATTCATACCCAGCTGGCCACCCAGTCGAAGATCTTCTCCGGCAGCGCCACCACCTTCGGCTCCGAGCCGAACACCCAGGCCAGCCTGGTTGACCTGGGGATGCCAGGCGCACTGCCGGTGCTGAACCAGGAAGCCGTGCGCATGGCCTGCATGTTCGGCCTGGCGATCGATGCCGAAATCGGCAAGCGCAACGTATTCGCGCGCAAGAACTACTTCTACCCGGACCTGCCCAAGGGCTACCAGATCAGCCAGATGGACCTGCCGATCGTCGGCAAGGGCCATCTGGACATCGCCCTGGAAGACGGCACCATCAAGCGCATCGGCGTCACCCGTGCCCACCTTGAGGAAGATGCCGGCAAGAGCCTGCACGAAGACTTCAGCGGCTCTACCGGCATCGACCTGAACCGCGCCGGCACGCCGCTGCTGGAAATCGTCTCCGAGCCGGACATGCGCAGCGCCAAGGAAGCCGTGGCCTACGTCAAGGCTATCCACGCGCTGGTGCGCTACCTGGGTATCTGCGACGGCAACATGGCCGAAGGCTCGCTGCGCTGTGACTGCAACGTGTCGATCCGCCCGAAAGGCCAGGCCGAATTCGGCACCCGCTGCGAGATCAAGAACGTCAACTCGTTCCGCTTCATCGAGCGCGCGATCAACAGCGAGATCCAGCGCCAGATCGACCTGATCGAGGACGGCGGCAAAGTGGTCCAGGAAACCCGCCTGTACGACCCGAACAAGGACGAGACCCGCTCCATGCGCAGCAAGGAGGAGGCCAACGACTACCGTTACTTCCCCGACCCGGACCTGCTGCCGGTGGTGATCGAGGACAGCTTCCTCGAAACCGTCCGCGCCGGCCTGCCGGAGCTGCCACCGCAAAAGGTCGAACGCTTCCAGAGCCAGTACGGCCTGTCGGCCTACGACGCAAACGTGCTGGCTTCCAGCCGCGAACAGGCGGATTACTTCGAAGAAGTGGCGAAGATCGGTGGCGACGCCAAGCTGGCCGCCAACTGGGTCATGGTCGAGCTGGGCAGCCTGCTGAACAAGCTGGGCATCGAGATCGACCAGGCGCCGGTCAGCGCCGCACACCTGGGTGGCATGCTGCTGCGCATTCGCGACAACACCATCAGCGGCAAGATTGCCAAGACCGTGTTCGAGGCAATGGCAGCGGGCGAAGGCGATGCCGACAGCATCATCGAAAGCAAGGGCCTCAAGCAGGTGACCGACACCGGTGCGATCGACAAGATGCTCGACGAAGTGCTCGCTGCCAACGCCGAACAGGTCGAACAATATCGTGCCGCTGACGAGGCCAAGCGCGGCAAGATGTTCGGCTTCTTCGTCGGCCAGGCGATGAAGGCCTCCAAAGGCAAGGCCAACCCGGGGCAGGTGAACCAATTGCTCAAGGCCAAGCTCGAAGGGTGATTGTTTTACCCCTCTGAATCTTGCGAGGGCTTCGCCCTCGTTC
>NZ_BCBG01000074.1:0-11480 GCF_001320485.1 Pseudomonas sp. NBRC 111130 | reverse complement strand
TTTACCCGCGAAGAGGCCGGCGCAGGCGATAGATCACTTGGCTAGATGCCTGATCATCGCCACGGTGAGGTAAAGGCGCGGCGCGATGCTGCCCAGTTCGATGTATTCATCGTCCCCATGCAACCCGGCCCCGACCACCCCCAGCGTTTCCAGCACCGCCGGTTTATCGCTGCCGGGCACGTAGGCATACCCGGCATCGGTGCCGAAGCGCATGGCAATCGGCTCGACCTTGTAGCCAGCTTCTTCGTACAGCTTCTGGGCTGTCTCGGCCAATCGGGTCGAAGCCGGGTTACGCGCCAACGGCGGTCGCCCTTTTTCGACCACGACACTGGCCTGGGTATCGGCCACCAGCTGCTTCTGCACGATGCGTTGGGCGTCGGCCTGTACCCGCTCAGTCTCGCCCAGGTCCGAATAGCGCATGTCCGCTTCGGCGGTGGCCAGGGCCGGAATGATATTGGCCTTTTCGCCGGCCTTGGCCAACGTCCAGTTCACCGTGGTGCCTTTGCTCGCATCGCCCAGGTCCTTTAGCTGGAGTAACTGGTGGGCCAGTTCGGTGAGCGCGTTGCGGCCCTCTTCGGGCGCAGAGCCTGCATGTGATGCACGGCCTTTGACTTCAAGCCTGAGGCGGTTGATGCCGTTGGTGGCGACAGTCACTGCATCCTTGTCCGGTGGCTCGTAAGAGAACACGTAGTCATGCTTGCGGGCCAGTTCGGCTATGATCTGCTTCGACCCGGCAGAGCCCATTTCTTCGTCCGGGTTGAACAGCACGGTGAGCGTGCGGTAGCCCTTGAACTGCTGATCGTTCAGCAACTTCAGCGCGTGCAGGATCATCGCCACACCCCCCTTGGCATCGGCGACGCCCGGGCCGTATGCGCGCTGGCCATCGACCCGGAACGGGCGTTTGGCAACGGTGCCGGGGACGAACACGGTGTCGTAGTGCACCATCAGCAGGAAGTCCTTGCTGCCACTACCTTTGAAGGTGCCGACAATATTGTCGCCGACCGACGGCTTGGCAGGGTGAGTCTGCACCTCGGCGCCCAGTGCCTTGAGGCGCTTCACCAGCTCGGCACTGACTTGCGTCAGGCCCGCTTCGGTACCGGTGCCGGTGTCTACCGAGACCAGGCTCTTGAGGGTTTGCAGGTACGCCGGTTGTTCGTTCTCGGCCTGCTTGAGCAGCTCGTTGGGGGCGGGTTCAGCGGCAGGTGCCTGGGTCCAGGCGATCAGCAGCGCCAAGGCGATGGCGTGGGGAGGGCGGGGCAACGGCATGGGGGCGTCCTTGTTGTAGTGAGTCCTTGAGCCTAGCCACTAAGCTCGATGTCGCTCGGGTAAACCAGTACGCACATCAACTCCACCGCTGTTCGAGCCGGTGGAGTCTGCGTGGCAAAAGTTCAATGATGGGCGACCGGATCATCCTGCGAGAGGATTGCCTTTGCCAGCTCTTCGTCACTGGCCTGCAAGCCAGGATGGTCCTTGCGAGCCTGTTCCAGCGCCGACTCCACATAGGCGCCACGAATGGTCCCGCCGCTGGCGACGAAGGCCGACAGCTCGTCCTGTGCGGGGATGATGCGTTTGTCGTCCTTGAAGGTCGAATACAGCGAGGCGGAAACACCGGCCGAGGTGGCGACGTCGCCCGCATCGACGCGGGCCAGGGCAGCACCGGCAGGCAGCAGGAGCAGCAGCGCAGGGGCGAGGAGTAGGTGGCGCATGTTGTGTTCTCCAGTAACGTGAAGCACAAGGAAATAAACCACTCACTGCTTAAGAGAGCGGGCGAGTGGCAGGAGTTCCCTGGATTCTGCCGGAGCGTCGTCGTGGCTCACACCTTGCTGCCCAGCAAGCGCTGCAGCGAAGCATCGAAGTCGCGCAGGGCATCGGCCTTGGCGGCCTGCTCATCTTCCAGCATCCGCGCTACGTTGCTGACATCCTTGTGCGCACGCCCTTCGGCGCGGCCAATGTAGGTCAGCTGGCTGTCGAAGAACCGCGCCACCACCCGGCTCTCGACGTCTGCCGTGGCCAGGCGGCTTTCGCTGTCCAGCAGCACGATCACGTCCGGGTGGTCGGCAAGCAGGCTGTCCAGGTCTTCGTAGAAGGTCACTTCGGCGAACTGCTGGGCCAGCGAATGCGCCAGCCAGTCGTAGGCCTGGCTGCCCCCGCGCAAGGTGGCTACCGGAATGCTGCGCGGCTGCGACCTGGCCACCGCATCGTCACGGTGCTGCTGCAGGTAGCTGAGGGTGCTGTCGGCATTACGCCCGAGCAGCACGGCCACATGCTGCCCCGGGGCCAGGGCGACGCTGGAAATGGCCGTGGCCGAGTAGAAGTGCCCGCAGGGCTGGGCAGCCTGCTGGCCGGCCGGCGCGGCACAACCGCCAAGGGCAGCGAACAGGGCGAGCAGGGCAGCGAGCATGCCGGTTTTCATGGTTAGAGCCTCATCGATCAGTGAATGCCGCCATCTTCCGCCCGTCGCGGCTGCCGCGGAACTTGATGGCATTCATGGTGGCTATCGATGGGGTCGATGAATCAGCTCGGGCGGGCCATGTACTGCAAAATGCGTTCGCGCAGCCAGCGCTCGGCCGGGTCGTTGTCGTGGGCGCCGCTCCACACCATCGACAGCTCGGCCTCGGTGATCTCGAAGGGCGCGGGATCGGCACGCAGGCTGCCATCGTCTGCCAGGGCGCAGGCGGCATAGTCGGGCACGGTGGCGATCATTTCGGTATTGCGCAGCAGTGCACGCAGGCTGCCGAACTGCGGCACGGCCAGGACCACCTTGCGGCAGCGGCCGATGCGTGCAAGGTCGAGGTCGATGTTGCCGCTCATGTCACCGGAGAACGACACCATCACATGGGGCCGCGCACAGTACTCGTCGAGGGTCAGCGGGCCGGGGCGGTCGTCGGCGCGCAGCACACGCACGCCGATATCGCGCAGCTTGCGGCGTTTGGCGGTGGCGGGCAGGTCGGTGGTGTAGCTTACCCCCACAGAGATCTCACCGCTGGCCAGCAGGCCTGGCATCAGCAGGAAATTGGCCCGGCGCACCACCACGCTGATGTCAGGCGCTTCCTCGCGCAGGGCTTGCAGCAAGGCCGGGAACAGGCCGAACTCGGCATCGTCCGACAGGCCCAGGCGGAACTGGTTGCAACTGCTGGCCGGGTCGAAGTCACGGGCGCGGCTGATCGCAGACGAAATCACGTCCATGGCCGGGCCCAGTTCGGCGAAGATCTGCATGGCCCGCGGGGTGGGCTCCATGGCCCGGCCGCTGCGGATCAGCAGCGGGTCGTCGAACAGCTCGCGCAGGCGGGCAAGGGCGGCGCTGACGGTGGACTGGGTGATGAACAGCTTTTCGCCGACGCGGGTCAGGTTGCGTTCGATCATCAGGGCTTCGAAAAGCACCAGCAGGTTCATGTCGACGCGGCGCAGGTCGTTGCGGTTCATGGGGCTTGGCTCACCGGGCTGGAGGGGTTGGCGGTGTATTGAAGCACGACGCTGAGCGTTGTGCCTTGTATGGATGTGCCGGGGCTATCAGCCCTTAAGAGCCACTCTATTAGAAGTCTGCCCAAGCTCGGCTAGTCTTTCCCCTGGCCCTGCGAAATCCACCTGTGCGCGGCGTGGCAGCACGTGCGTGCAAGACCGCGCCGCACGTGACGTGGGAGCTTCGCCAGCCCCGTGTCGGCACATCACCGACCAGACCTGACGAGGGGTAGGCACGAGCCCATGTGCTCGGCTGAAAGAACACCTGGCAGAGACCGGAAATCTGGATAACCGACCCAAAGGTAACAGCAGATGTCGAACGAATCGAAATGCCCGTTCCATCAAACCGCAGGTGGCGGCACCACCAACCGTGACTGGTGGCCTGACCAGCTCAACCTCAGGATCCTCCATCAACACTCGTCGAAATCCAACCCTGACCCGGATTTCGACTATGCCAAGGCGTTCAAGAGCCTCGATTTCCAGGCCCTGAAAAAAGACCTGACCGCCTTGATGACCGACTCACAGGACTGGTGGCCAGCCGACTTCGGCCACTACGGCCCACTGTTCATTCGCATGGCCTGGCACAGCGCTGGTACCTACCGCATCGGCGATGGCCGTGGCGGTGCCGGCTCCGGTCAGCAGCGTTTCGCGCCGCTCAACAGCTGGCCGGACAACGTCAGCCTGGACAAGGCCCGGCGCCTGCTGTGGCCGATCAAGCAGAAGTATGGCAACAAGATCTCCTGGGCCGACCTGATCGTGCTCACGGGTAACGTCGCCTTGGAATCCATGGGCTTCAAGACCTTTGGCTTCTCTGGCGGCCGCGCCGATGTGTGGGAGCCGGACGAAGACGTGTACTGGGGTTCGGAAAAGGTCTGGCTCGGTGGTGACACCCGTTACGGCAAGGAGCAGGTCAAGGCGCAACCGCCAGGCCAGGGTGACCTGGTCGCGGAGCCACAGAAACATCCCGAGGAACAGAGCCGTGACCTCAGCGGCGAACGCAACCTGGAAAACCCGCTGGCGGCGGTGCAGATGGGGTTGATCTACGTCAACCCGGAAGGCCCGGAAGGCAACCCGGACCCCGTCGCATCAGGTCGGGATATTCGCGAAACGTTCGGCCGGATGGCGATGAACGACGAAGAAACCGTGGCGCTGATCGCGGGCGGCCATGCCTTCGGCAAGACCCACGGTGCCGGCCCGGCCGACAATGTAGGCCCTGAACCGGAAGCGGCGAGCCTCGAACTGCAGGGCCTCGGCTGGGCCAACAGTTTTGGCACTGGCAAAGGCGGGGATACCATTACCAGCGGCCTGGAGGTGACCTGGACGTCGACGCCGACTCGTTGGAGCAACGAGTACCTCAACAACCTGTTCAACTTCGAGTGGGAACTGACCAAGAGCCCGGCCGGTGCGCACCAGTGGCGACCGAAGGATGGCAAAGGCGCAGGCACGGTGCCGGATGCCCACGATCCGGGCAAGAAGCATGCACCATCCATGCTCACCTCTGACCTGGCGCTGCGCTTCGACCCGATCTACGGGCCGATCGCCAAGCGCTTCAAGGATAACCCCGACCAGCTGGCCGATGCCTTCGCCCGTGCCTGGTACAAGCTGATCCACCGTGACATGGGCCCGCTGGCGCGCTACCTGGGCCCGGAGATGCCCAACGAAGAGCTGCTGTGGCAAGACCCGCTGCCCAAAGCCGACCACCCGCTGGTGGACGAACAGGACATCGCCGGGCTCAAGGCCAGGATTCTTGCGTCGGGCCTGAGCGTCGCCGAACTGGTGTCCACCGCCTGGGCGGCAGCCTCGACCTTCCGTGGCTCGGACAAGCGCGGGGGTGCCAACGGCGGCCGCCTGCGCCTGGCACCGCAGAAGGACTGGGTGGCCAACCAAGGCACCGGCACGGTGCTGGCGGCGCTGGAGAAGATCCAGAGTGACTTCAATGCCGCAGGCAAGAAAATCTCCCTGGCCGACCTGATCGTCCTCGCCGGTTCTGCCGCCGTGGAAAAGGCGGCCAAGGATGCCGGGCACAATGTCAGCGTTGGCTTCCGGCCGGGCCGTGTCGATGCCTCGCAGGCGCAGACCGACGTCGAGTCGTTTGCCGTGCTTGAGCCGCTGGCTGATGGATTCCGCAACTTCAGCAAGGCCCGCTACAGCGTCAAGGCCGAGAAGCTGTTGCTGGACAAGGCCCAGTTGCTGACCCTGACCGCGCCTGAACTGACCGTGCTGATCGGTGGCCTGCGCGTGCTGGGTGCCAACCATGGCGGCAGCAAGGATGGTGTGTTCACCGACAAGCCTGGCACCCTGAGCAACGACTTCTTCCGCAACCTGCTGGACATGGGCGTGGAATGGAAGCCGACTTCGGCGGACAACGACCGCTTCGAGGGCCGTGATCGCAAGACCGGCCAGGTGAAGTGGACGGGCAGCCGGGTCGACCTGGTGTTCGGCTCGCACGCGCAGTTGCGGGCGCTGAGCGAGGTGTATGGCAGCAGCGATGGCAATGACAAGTTCGTCAAGGACTTCGTGGCGGCCTGGGTAAAAGTGATGGAACTCGATCGCTTCGACCTGAAATAACGTTCTCGCTGACAGCCAGGGGGCGCTTTGCGCCCCCTTTCAGCCGGTCAGCGCTGCTCGTGCTGGCGTCGATATGCCCCTGGTTGCACACCCACGGTCTTGGCAAACGCCCGGGTAAACGCCGCCACCGATTGATACCCCACCTGCGCTCCCACCTGTTCCACGGTATTGCCCGCCTGCAGCAACCGGCAGGCATGGCGCATGCGCAGCGCCAGCAGCACCTGCCCCGGCGACTGCCCGGCCACCTCCACGAAGCGCTTGAAGAACGCCGAGCGCGACAATCCGGTGCAGGCCGCCATGTTCTCCAGTGTCCAGGCCTGGCCAGGCTGTTCGATCAATTGCTCCAGCAACCCGGCGAAGGCCGGCTGACGGGCGAGGGCGACCAGCCCGCCAAGCGACTGCCCGCCATGCACCTGCTGGCGCAGCACATACAGGAACAGCAACTGGGTGAGGCGCTCCAGCATCGTTTGCGAGGGCGAGCGCTGGCACTCCTCCAGAATCAGCCCGAACAATGCCCGCGCCGCATGCCCGGCCGGTTCATCGGCACGCAGCACGATCCAGTCGGCCAGCCCGTCGACGATCAGCGACGACAACCCGGCGCGGAAGTCGAAGAACCCGCATACCAGGCCCACCCCGTCGCTCGCCGTCGCATCCAGTGCCTGCATTTGCTGGCGTGGCTGGTCGCAGGCGGTAATCGGGTCCTGGTCGCTGGACAGTCGATAGCCCAGGTCGCGCAGCAGGAACACGGCATCGCCGGCGGCCAGGCGCACAGCCTCGCTCCGGCCATCGAGGTGCAACCAGCAATGCCCCTGCACCACTAGGTGAAAGCTGGCGCGGCCCATGCCTTGGGTGCTGGCATGCCAGCCACCGCAATAGCGGCCGACATGAAACAGGCTGGCATCGAGTTCGAGGCCCTCTAATAACCAATCGACAAGATGGCTGGATGAAATCATCTAATGCAAAGACTCAGGAGCAAGGAAAGGCGACTGATGAATATGGAGGGTAATTCTTATAACCAACAGACTGTAGCGACCTACACGACAGGAGACCACTCCATGACCTCGCGCATTACTCTACACACTCTGCAGAGCGCTCCGGAAGCGGCCCGCCCATTCCTCGAGAACGCCCAGAAGAACTCCGGCTTCATTCCCAACCTGCTCGGCGTGCTGGCCAATGCCCCGGCAGCGCTGGAGACCTATGTCACCGTCTCGGCCCTGAACGGCAAGTCCGAATTGTCCCTGGCCGAGCGTGAAGTGGTGCAATTGATAGCCGCCACCCAACACGGTTGCGACTTCTGCGTTGCCGGCCATACCGCCGTGGCCCTGAACAAGGCCAAGCTGCCCGCCGAAGTGGTCGACGCCCTGCGCGCCCGTGGTGAACTGCCGGATGCCCGCTACGAGACCCTGGCCGAATTCGCCCGTGAAGTCATTGCCACCCGCGGCAACGTCAGCGACGCCACCTACCAGGCCTTCCGCGCAGCCGGTTTCACCGAGGGCAACGCCCTGGAAGTGATTCTTGGCGTGAGTCTCGCAACCCTGTGCAACTTTGCTAATGTGTTCGCCCAGACGCCGCTCAACGACGAGCTGAGCAAGTACCGCTGGCAGCCAACTGCGTAATCGACGCCTGGCGCGGGTGGCGCCTGTGATTTCAAAAGGAGTAGGGACATGCTTGATGCTGCATTTCGTCAATGGCTGGATGCCAATGCCGAGGCAATCGACCAGGGCCAATGCGACCCGCAGCACGTGCTGGCGCATATTGCCGAATCGCAACTGCTGCGCGTTGGCGTCGCCCCGGCACTGGGCGGCAGCGGCGGCGCAGTCACCGATGCGGTCGAAGCCATCGCCGCCATCGCCAGCCGCTCACTGGCCGCAGCCTTCGTTTGCTGGGGCCAGCGCGCGTTTATCGAATACCTGCTGCAAAGCCCCAACCAGGGTTTGCGCGAGCGCTTGCTACCCAGCCTGCTGACCGGCGAGCTGGCCGGTGCCACCGGGTTGTCCAACGCCATGAAGTTCCTTTCCGGCATCGAGGCGTTGCAGGTGCGTGGCCGCTGCGAGGCGGCGGGCTGGACGCTGGAAGGCCGCCTGCACTGGGTGACCAACCTGCGCAAGAGCGGCTTCGTCGTGGCGGCGGCCATCGAGGACGACGCCGGTGGCTCGCCTTTCGTGATGGCCATTCCCTCCGCCAGCCAGGGCCTGGAGCGCTCTGACGACCTGGAACTGATGGGCCTGCAATCGAGCAATACCGCCGCGTTGGCGTTTCATCAGGTGCAGTTGAGCCGCGACTGGCTGTTGCACGAAAACGCCCGCGAATTCCTGCCCAAGGTGCGCCCGGCGTTCCTTGCCCTGCAGTGCGGCATGGCCATTGGCCTGGCGCGGCGCTCGCTGGAGGAAGTCCACGAACACCTGCATGGGCGCCTGTCGTTCCTCGAAGAACACCGCCAGGTGCTCAAGGAACGCCTGGAAAACACCGTGGCCGAGCTCAAGCAAGGTCTGCTCGAGGAGCGCTACCAGGGCCAGCCGGCGGCGCTGTTCAAGCTGCGCATCACCCTCGCCGAAAGTGCTGCCGACGCCGTGCAGCTGGAGCTGCAGGCCAGCGGCGGCAAGGCGTACCTGGATGAGTTCGGGGCCGGCTTCGCCCGCCGCTGGCGCGAGTCGGCGTTCGTGCCGATCGTTACCCCAAGCCTGGTGCAACTGCGCGCCGAGCTGCATCGCCAGGCCGCCAACGCATGAGCCAAACGCTACTCCAAGCCTGCGCGATCAACCTGGGCTACCCGCGCGAGGGTGGTTGGCAGGAGGTGCTGGCGCGCTTTGACCTGCAACTGGCGCCAGGCGAGGTGGTGACCATCCTCGGCCCCAGTGGCGTCGGCAAGTCCAGCCTGCTGCGGGTGCTGGCCGGTTTGCAGCAACCGCGCAGCGGGCGAGTGACCCTGCACGGCGAGCCGCTGCAGGGGCCGCACCCGCGCCTGGCGGTGGCCTTTCAGGACCCGAGCCTGCTGCCCTGGTTGAGCCTGGAAAAGAACGTCGCCTTCGGCCTGGATTTCGCCCGCCAGCCCAAGCTGCCGGCAGCCGAGCGCCGCGCGCGCATCGACCAGGCCATCAGCGCGGTGGGCCTGGCCCATGCGCGCAACCAGTATCCGGCGCAGTTGTCTGGCGGCATGGCCCAGCGCACCGCTCTGGCCCGTTGCCTGGCGCGCCAGCCCGAAGTCCTGCTGCTCGACGAGCCGTTCGGCGCGCTCGACGAAGTGACCCGTGCCGACATGCAGCAATTGCTGCTGCAACTGATCGCCGCTCACAACACGGCGGCGGTGCTGATTACCCACGACATCGACGAAGCCTTGTTGCTGTCCGACCGGGTGCTGCTACTGGGCGACCACCCGGCGCACATCCTTGGCCAATGGCACATCGGCCTGCCGCAACCGCGCACGCAGCGGGTCGAGGAGCTGGGCGCGCTGCGAATCGAGATACTCAAGACCCTTCGGCGGGCGAGCCGCACGGCTGAACCTTCCCCTTCCTCGTTGACTTCGGAGCCTGCCCATGTGCATGGATGACTGCTGTTCCTCCACCTCGCGTCGTGATTTCCTCAAGCTCAGCGCCATGCTCACCGCTGCCGGCGCCGTACCGCTGCTCTCCAGCTTGCAGGCTCGCGCTGCGGCCGAACCCGACGCGCCGGTGCGCATCGGCTACCTGCCGATCACCGATGCCACGCCGCTGCTGGTGGCGCACAACAACGGCCTGTTCGAGGCTGAAGGCATCAAGGCCGAGCGCCCGGTATTGCTGCGCAGCTGGGCGCAGGTGATCGAGGCTTTCATCTCTGGCCAGGTCAACGTCATCCACCTGCTTTCGCCGATGACCGTGTGGGCACGTTACGGCAGCAAGGTACCGGCCAAGGTGGTGGCCTGGAACCATGTCGGCGGCTCGGGCCTGACCGTGGCGCCGGACATCAGCGACATGAAGCAACTGGGCGGCAAGACAGTGGCCATCCCGTTCTGGTACTCGATCCACAATGTGGTGTTGCAGCAGATGCTCAACGACAACGGCCTGACCCCGGTGTCGAAACCTGCCAATGCCTCGCTGGCGGCCAATGAGGTCAACCTGCTGGTGCTGCCGCCCTCGGACATGCCGCCGGCCCTGGCCAGCAAGCGCATCGCCGGCTACATCGTCGCCGAACCGTTCAATGCCCTGGCCGAGAACCTCAAGGTCGGCCGCGTGCAGCGCTTTACCGGCGATGTCTGGCGCAACCACGCCTGCTGCGTGGTGTTCATGCATGAACACGACCTGAACAACCGCCCGGAGTGGTCGCAGAAGGTGGTCAACGCCATCGTCAAGGCCCAGCAATGGACCCGCGACCACCGCGCCGAAGCGGCGGCGTTGCTGTCCAAGGCGGGCCCCAACAAGTACACGCCGCATGAACCGGCGGTGCTGACCAAGGTGCTGGCGCCGGCCGCCGAAGACCGCGCTGGCTACGTGGCCAGTGGTGCGATCCGGCATCAGCAATGGGACGAGAAGCGCATCGACTTCCAGCCCTACCCATACCCCAGCTATACGGAAGAACTGGTCAAGCGCTTGAAGCACACCCTGATCGAGGGCGAAAGCGGCTTCCTCGCCGGGTTGGACCCGGTGCAGACGGCTCGCGACCTGGTCGACGACCGCTTCGTGCGCAACGCCATTGCCGCAGTCGGTGGCCCGTCCGTGTTCGGCATCGCCGAGAACTTCCAGCGTAGCGAGGAGTTCGCGGTCTGATGGGCAAGCACGTCGTAGCTGCCGGCCTGGGGCTGGCGGGCCTGCTGGGGTTGCTGCTGCTGTGGTGGGCGGGTGTTCAGTTGTTCGGCGAGGCTGACGGCCTGTCGGCACGCTTCTCGCCCCAGGCGACCCTGGCCAGCCTGGTCGAGTTGCTTGGCCAAGGCGAGGTCTACGGGCATGTCTGGGTCAGCCTCAAGCGCATTCTGGTCGGCTTGTTGCTGGCGTTGCTGATCGGCGTGCCGCTGGGGCTGCTGGTGGGTAGCTACCGGCACCTGGAAGCAGCGACCACACCGGCGTTCCAGTTCCTGCGGATGATCTCGCCCTTGTCGTGGATGCCAGTGGTGGTGATGCTGATGGGCGTGGGTGACCAGCCGATCTACTTCCTGCTGGCCTTCGCCGCACTCTGGCCGATCCTGCTCAACACGGCCGCAGGCGTGCGCCAGCTCGACCCGCGCTGGCTGCAGTTGAGCCGCAGCCTCAGTGCCACGCGTTGGGAAACCTTGTGCAAGGTGATCGTGCCGGGGGTTATCGGCCATGTGCTGACCGGGGTGCGCCTGGCGATTGGCATCCTGTGGATCGTGCTGGTGCCGTGCGAGATGCTCGGGGTGAGCGCGGGGCTTGGGTACTTCATTCTCGATACCCGCGACCGCCTGGCTTACTCGGAACTGATGGCGATGGTACTGCTGATCGGCGTGCTGGGGTTCATGCTCGATG